>JBEVLR010000234.1:0-3145 GCA_040509075.1 Burkholderiaceae bacterium
CTTCCACCAGGAGATCGGCGCCTACGCGCAGGCCCGCGGCATCGACACCTTCTGGTGCGCCGGCGGCCTGTGCGCGCATGCCGCACGTGCCTACGGCCCCGCGGCGCGCCACTTCGCCGACACGCCCGCCGTGCTCGCCGGGCTGGGCGAGCACGGCGCCGCGCCGGCGTTCGGATCGGCGCTGGTGAAAGGCTCGCGCTTCATGGGCATGGAGCGCGTGGTCGCGCTGCTGGCGGAGCAGGACGCGCGCGGCGGCGGCGATGCGGGGGGGCACCATGCTGCTTAGCCTCGCGTCCTGGCTGCAGGGGCTCTATCCCGAACAGTTCGGCTTCATGCGCGTGTTCCAGTACCACACCTTCCGCGCGGTGATGGCCGCGCTGACGGCGCTGCTCATCGGCCTCGCGTTCGGCCCCTTGGTGATCCGCCGCCTGACCGAGCTGAAGATCGGCCAGCCGATCCGCGACTACGGCGTGCAGGCGCACCTGGTCAAGCGCGGCACGCCGACGATGGGCGGGGTGCTGGTGCTGATCGGCATCGCGATCGCCACGCTGCTGTGGAGCGACTGGAGCAACCGCTTCGTCTGGATCGTGATGCTGGTGACCTTCGGTTTCGGGGCGATCGGCTGGGTCGACGACTGGCGCAAGGTCGTGCACAAGAATCCGGAAGGCATGCCGTCGAAGGAGAAATACCTCTGGCAGTCGCTGATCGGCATCGTTGCGGCGATCTATCTCGCGTTCAGCGTGTCCGAGACCTCGAACCTGCGGGTGCTGGAGCTCTTCGTGCGCTGGGTCGAGAGCGGCTTCTCGAACGCGCTGCCGCCGAAGGCCGACCTGATGCTGCCGTTCTTCAAGACCGTCAGCTATCCGCTCGGCGTGTTCGGGTTCATGGCGTTGACGTACTTCGTGATCGTCGGCGCCAGCAACGCGGTCAACCTGACCGACGGGCTCGACGGACTGGCGATCATGCCGGTCGTCCTCGTCGCGGGTTCGCTGGGGCTGTTCGCGTACATCGTCGGCAACGCGGTCTATTCGAAATACCTGCTGTTCCCCTACATCCCCGGCGCCGGCGAATTGCTGATCTTCTGCGCCGCCATCGCCGGGGCGGGGCTCGCGTTCCTGTGGTTCAACGCGCATCCGGCGCAGGTGTTCATGGGCGACGTCGGCGCGCTGGCGCTGGGCGGCGCGCTCGGCACCGTCGCGGTGATCACGAGGCAGGAGATCGTGCTGGGGATCATGGGCGGCGTGTTCGTCCTCGAGGCGCTGTCGGTCATGGCCCAGGTCGGCTACTTCAAATACACGAAGCGCAAATACGGCGAAGGCCGGCGCATCCTCAAGATGGCCCCGCTGCACCACCATTTCGAGAAATCCGGCTGGACGGAGACGCAGGTCGTCATCCGCGCCTGGATCATCACGATGCTGCTGTGCCTGGTGGGGCTGGCGAGCCTGAAGCTGCGTTGAACGCAGGCGAGACGATCTCAACCCGACGAAGCGAAAAGTGAGCGATCTGTCCGACAAAACGGTGTTGATCCTGGGGCTGGGAGCCTCGGGCCTGGCGATGGCGCGCTGGTGCGCCGGCCGGGGCGCGCGCGTGCGGGTGTGGGATTCGCGCCAGGCGCCGCCGCAGGCGGCCGCGCTGGCGGCCGACGTGGCGGACGGCGAATTCTTGTCGGGCGAGCTGACCCCGGCCGCGCTCGGCGGCGTCGCCGGCGTCTTCAAGAGCCCCGGCCTGAGCCCGGCCGACGCGCGGGTGGCGCCGTTGCTCGACGCCGCGCGCGCGGCGCAGATCCCGGTGCGCGGCGAACTCGAGCTGTTCTCGGAGGCGCTCGCGCAGCTGAAGGCCGAACGCGGCTATGCGCCCAAGGTCCTCGCGATCACCGGCACCAACGGCAAGACGACCACCACCTCGCTGACCGCCCAGCTCGTCGAGCGCGCCGGCCGCCGCGTGGCGGTGGCGGGCAACATCGGCCCGACGATGCTGGACACGCTGGCCGCCGCGATCGCGGCGCAGGCGGCCGCGGATGCCGAAGCTGAAGCCGGCGTCGCGGTCGAGGCGCGCGCCGAGTCGGACGTGGCGTCGGCGATCGCCGCGGAGCCGGCGACGCCGGCCGAGCCGGACGATGGCGACGACGGTGACGGCGATGGCGGCCACGAGCCTGGCCAAGGCCTGGCCGATGGCGTGGACGCGCCAGCCGACATCGATCCGGTGCCCGCCGCGCCCCCGCCCGACGACGATGCGCGCCCCATCGCGCTGATCCCGCCGCCACCGCCCGAGCCGGTCTTCAGCCATCTGCCGCAGGTCTGGGTGCTGGAGCTGTCCAGTTTCCAGCTCGACGGCGTGCAGGCGTTCGCGCCGACCGCCGCCGCGGTGCTCAACCTCACGCAAGATCACCTCGACTGGCACGGCTCGATGGCCGCCTACGCCGGCGCGAAGGCCCGCATCTTCGATCTGCGCGCCGGGGCCCAGGCCACGCTCGTGGTCAACCGCGGCGACGCGGCGGTCGAGGCGATGGTGCCGGCGCCGGTCGCCGTCAAGCCGGCCGCGCGCGTCCAGCGCGGCCGCACGGTCGCGCGGCGCGTGGTCCGGTTCGGCCTCGATGCGCCGCGCGAGCCGGGCGATTTCGGGCTCGCCGAAGAAAACGGCATGGCCTGGCTGGTGCGGGCGATGGAGCGCGACGACACGATCAAGCGCAAGCCGGGAGAGGTCGACGATCTCGTGATCCAGCGCCTGATGCCGGCCGATGCGCTGCGCATCCGCGGCCGCCACAACGCGGCCAACGCGCTCGCGGCGCTCGCGCTGGCGACCGCCGCCGGCATCCCGCTCGCGCCGATGCTGCACGGCCTGCGCGAATACCGCGGCGAACCGCATCGCGTCGAGCCCGTCGGCATGGTCGGCGGCGTCGAGTTCTTCGACGATTCGAAAGGCACCAACGTCGGCGCCACGGCCGCGGCGCTGGCCGGCCTGGGCGCCGACCGCGCGCCGGCCAAGCTGGTGATGATCCTGGGCGGCGACGGCAAGGGCCAGGACTTCGCGCCGCTGGCGGAGCCGCTGCGCCGCCACGCGCGGGCCGCGGCCACCATCGGCAAGGACGCCGAAGGCCTGGAGGCGGTGCTGCAACAGGCCAACGTGCCGTTCCAGCGCCATGCCA
>JBEVLR010000235.1:0-4293 GCA_040509075.1 Burkholderiaceae bacterium
CCCGCCGGCCCCGGCGGGCCGCTTCCCCCGCCGCCGGCCGCCGGGCCAGCTCGACGAAAGCCTTCAGGTAGTCGATGCCGAAGTCGGCCTCGCGCGCGCCGAGGAAGATCTGCTTGGCGATGCCGCGGCGGCCCAGCCGCACCGGCACCACGCCCATCTTGCCCGCGTATTCCTCGACCAGCCAGCGCGGCAGCGCCGCGACCCCGCGGCCGCTCGCGACCATCTGCAGCATGATGTCGGTCGTCTCGATCGTCTTGTGGCGCTTGGGCGCGGCGCCGGCGGGCATCAGGAACTGGTTGTAGATGTCCAGCCGTTCGATGTCGACCGGATAGGTGATCAGCACCTCGCCCGCCAATTGCGGCGGCGTGACGTAGGCCGCCCCCGCCAGCGCATGGCCGCGGGCGACCACCAGCACCTGTTCGTAGTCGAACACCGGCTCGAAGCGCAGGCCGGGCTTGCGCAGCGGGTCGGGCGTGACCAGCAAGTCGATCTCGTGGCCGAACAGCGCGCCGATGCCGCCGAACTGGAACTTCTGCTTCACGTCGACGTCCACGTCCGGCCAGCCCGCCAGGTAAGGCGACACCACCTTCAGCAACCACTGGTAGCACGGGTGGCACTCCATGCCGATGCGCAGGCTGCCGCGCTCGCCCTGCGCGAACTGGCGGATGCGCTCCTCGGCCAGCGCGAGCTGCGGCAGCACGCGGCCGGCCACCGCGAGCAGGTATCGGCCCGCCTGCGTGGGCCGCAGGCTGCGCCCCTCGCGCAGCCAGACCGGCGCGCCGAGTTGCTCCTCCAGCTTGCGCATGGAATGGCTGAGGGCCGACTGCGTCAGGCACAGCTCCCGGGCGGCCGCCGTCAGCGAGCCCTGCTTGTCCACCTGCTGGACGATGGACAGATGGATGCGCTCGAGCATGGGTTGTATGAGTAAAAATAATGGAAAGGTGAAGAATCACCATTTTACTTCATGCTTTCCTTTGCCTACGATCCGCCGCTTCCAACTGAAGGGACCCAGGCCCATGACCCAGACCCACAACCTCGGCTTTCCCCGCATCGGCGCCAAGCGGGAATTGAAGTTCGCGCTCGAGTCGTATTGGAAAAACCAGTCGACGCGCGCCGAGCTGGAGGCGCTCGGCGCCGACCTGCGCCGCCGCCACTGGGGCCGCCAGGCCGCGCTCGACCTCGTGCCGGTGGGCGACTTCGCGTTCTACGACCAGGTGCTCGACATGAGCTTCACGCTCGGCAACCTGCCCGAGCGCGTACGCGGTTTCCGCGGCGATCCGCTGGACAACTATTTCCGCGTCGCGCGGGGCCGCTCCTCCCAGGCCGCCGAAGGGCACGGCGCCTGCTGCGGCGGCGTCGCCGCGGGCGAGATGACGAAGTGGTTCGACACCAACTACCACTACATCGTCCCGGAATTCAGCGCCGCCACCGAGTTCAAGCTCGACGCGTCGCGCCTGCTCGCGCAGCTGGACGAGGCCAAGGCGCTGGGCGTGAAGGCCAAGCCCGTGCTCGTCGGCCCGGTGACCTACTTGTGGCTGGGCAAGGCCAAGGACGGGTCCGACAAGCTCGCGCTGCTGCCGCGCCTGCTGCCGGTGTACGTCGAACTGCTGGGCGCCCTCGCCGACCGGGGCGTCGACTGGGTGCAGGTCGACGAGCCGGTGCTGGTCACCGAGCTGGCGCCCGAGTGGGAACACGCGATCCGCGACGCCTACCACCAGCTCAAGGCCAGCCGCGCGAAGCTGCTGCTGGCGACCTACTTCGGCCAGCTCGACGAGAACCTCTACCTGGCGGCCAACCTGCCGGTGGCCGGCCTGCACGTCGACGCGGTCAACGGCCGCCAGGACGTCCAGCCGCTGCTGAACATGCTGCCCGGCAACAAGGTGCTGTCGCTCGGCGTCGTCGACGGCCGCAACATCTGGAAGACCGACCTGGACGCGGTGCTGGATTGGGTCGAGCCGATCGCGCGGGCGCTCGGCGACCGCCTCTGGATCGCGCCCTCGTGCTCGCTGCTGCACGTGCCGGTGGATCTGGCGGACGAGCGCGAGCTCGACGGCGAAGTCAAGTCCTGGCTCGCGTTCGCGGTGCAGAAGCTCGACGAGATCGCGGTGCTGGCCACCGCCCTCGGCCACGGCCGCGCCGCCGCCCGCGCCGCGCTCGACGCGAACGCGGCCGCCGTCGCCGCGCGCCGCCGCTCGCCGCGCGTGCACAACCCCGCCGTGAAGGACGCCATCGCCCGGCTGGACGCGGAGCTCGGCCGGCGCAAGAGCGCCTACGCCGCGCGCGCCCCGAAGCAGGCGGCGCTGCTGAAGCTGCCGCCCTTCCCGACGACCACGATCGGCTCGTTCCCGCAGACCGCCGACATCCGCCGCGCCCGCGGCGAATTCAAGGCGGGCCGGCTGGACGAGGCCGGCTACCGCGCCGCCATGCGGGCCGAGATCGCGCGCAGCGTGCGCGAGCAGGAAGCGCTGGGCCTGGACGTCTTCGTGCACGGCGAGGCCGAGCGCAACGACATGGTCGAATACTTCGGCGAGCAGCTCGACGGCTACGCCTTCAGCCGGTTCGGCTGGGTGCAGTCGTACGGCTCGCGCTGCGTGAAGCCGCCCATCCTGTTCGGCGACATCAGCCGCCCGAAGCCGATGACGGTGGAGTGGATCCGCTACGCCGCCTCGCTGACGGACAAGCCGATGAAGGGCATGCTCACCGGGCCGGTGACGATCCTGAACTGGTCTTTCGTGCGCGACGACCAGCCGCGCTCGGTCTCGTGCCGGCAGCTGGCGCTGGCGATCCGCGCGGAGGTGCTCGACCTCGAGAAGGCCGGCGTGCGCGTCATCCAGATCGACGAGGCCGCGCTGCGCGAAGGCCTGCCGCTGCGCAGGTCGCAGTGGCGGCGCTACCTCGACTGGGCGGTGGAGTCGTTCCGCACCGCCGCCAACGGCGTGGACGACGAGACGCAGATCCACACCCACATGTGCTATTCGGAGTTCAACGACATCATGGCGGCCATCGCCGACATGGATGCCGACGTGATCACGATCGAGACCTCGCGCTCCGACATGGAGCTGCTCGACGCCTTCGACCGCTTCAGCTACCCCAACGACATCGGCCCGGGCGTCTACGACATCCATTCGCCCAACATCCCCACGCAGGAGCACATCGTGCAGCTGATGAAGAAGGCCGCCGAGCGCATCCCCGCCGAACGCCTGTGGGTCAACCCGGACTGCGGGCTGAAGACGCGCCAATGGGACGAGGTGATCCCGGCGCTGGCCAACATGGTCGCCGCGGCGAAAGCCTTGCGCGCCGGCGGCTGACGCACGGGCCCGCCGCAAAAGCGTCGATATCCGTGATCGATCCCTTGACGGCCGGGGCGTTTTGCCGCATTTTGGGCGGACGGCGGATGAATCCGCCCGAGGCCGGCCGGCCTCGGCCGCCGGCCTCCCAACAGCCCTGGAGACTCCCACGATGCCCGCCGACGTCCCCCGCGTCCCGCTGCTGATCAATGGCGATCTCGTCCAATCCCGGAGCGAACGGTGGCGCGACGTCGCCGATCCCGCGACGCGGGAAGTCCTCGCGCGCGTGCCGCTCGCCACGGCCGATGAAGTCGACGCCGCCGTGGCGGCCGCCCGCCATGCGTTCACGGCCTGGCGCAAGACCCCCATCGGGGCGCGCGCCCGGATCTTCCTGAAGTACCAGCAGCTGATCCGCGAGAACATGGGCGAGCTCGCGGCCACCCTGACCGCCGAGCAGGGCAAGACCCTGGCCGACGCCGAAGGCGACGTGTTCCGCGGGCTGGAAGTCGTCGAGCAGGCCGCCAACATCGGCAGCCTGCAGATGGGCGAGCTGGCCAACAACGTCGCCAACGGGGTCGACACCTACACGCTGCTGCAGCCCTTGGGCGTGTGCGCCGGCATCACGCCGTTCAACTTCCCCGCGATGATCCCGCTGTGGATGTTCCCGATGGCGATCGCCTGCGGCAACACCTTCGTGCTCAAGCCTTCGGAACAGGATCCGATGGTGACGATGCGCCTGGCCGAGCTGGCGATGCGGGCCGGCGTCCCGGCCGGCGTGCTCAACGTCGTCCACGGCGCCGAGGACGTCGTGAACGCGATCTGCGACCACCCCGACATCAAGGCGATCTCGTTCGTGGGCTCGACGCGCGTGGGCACGCACGTGCACCGGCGCGCGTCGCTGGCCGGCAAGCGCGTGCAGTGCATGATGGGCGCGAAGAACCACGCGATCGTGCTGCCCGACGCGCACCGGCAGCAGACGCTCGACGCGCTCGCCGGGGCGTCGTTC
>JBEVLR010000236.1:0-16798 GCA_040509075.1 Burkholderiaceae bacterium
CGCGGCGGCACGCGCACGCTCGACGCCGCGGCCTATGAAGCGCTGGCGGTCGCCGGCACCATGGCGGCGCCGATGGGTTACGGCAGGATCGAGCCTCGGCTGTTCGAGACGATCCTGCGCAAGTCGGTGGCGGCCCCGGCCGGCGCCGGCGCGCCGCGCCCGGCGGCGGCGGGATCGGGATCGGACCGATGTTCCTCGGCAAGCTGACCTGGGACGCGCTGCCCCTGCACGACCCGATCCCGCTGGCGGCGGGCGGGCTGGTGGCGCTGGCCGTCGCCGGCGTCTTCGCGCTCGTCACGCGCAAGGGCTGGTGGCCCGTCGTGTGGAACGACTGGATCACCAGCGTCGACCACAAGCGCATCGGCGTGATGTACGTGGCCCTCGCGCTCGTCATGTTGCTGCGCGGCTTCGCGGACGCGATCATGATGCGCGCGCAGCTCGCGCTCGCCGCGGGGAGCGCCCGGGGGTATCTGCCGCCGGAGCATTACAACCAGATCTTCTCGGCCCACGGCACGATCATGATCTTCTTCGTCGCGATGACGTTCATGGTCGGCCTGATGAATTTCGTCGTGCCGCTGCAGATCGGCGCGCGCGATGTCGCGTTCCCGGTGCTGAACTCGGTCAGCTTCTGGCTCACCGCGGCGGGCGTGCTGCTGGTCAACCTGTCGCTCGTGGTCGGCGAATTCGCGCGCACCGGCTGGCTGGCCTACCCGCCGCTGTCCGAGCTCGCCTACTCGCCCGGGGTCGGCGTCGACTACTACCTGTGGGCGCTGCAGGTCTCCGGCGTCGGCACGCTGCTGTCGGGCATCAACCTCACGACGACGATCCTGAAGATGCGCGCGCCGGGCATGGGCTACGGGCGCATGCCGATCTTCGCGTGGACCGCGCTCGCCTCGAACCTGCTCATCATCGCGGCGTTCCCCATCCTCACCGCCACGTTCGGCATGCTGCTGCTCGACCGCTACCTCGGCTTCCACTTCTTCACGAACGACCTCGGCGGCAACCCGATGATGTACATCAACCTCATCTGGGCCTGGGGCCATCCGGAGGTGTACATCCTGATCCTGCCGGCATTCGGCGTGTTCTCGGAGGTGATCAGCACGTTCTCGGGCAAGCCCTTGTTCGGCTACCGCTCGATGGTCGTCGCGACGATGGCGATCTGCATCTTGTCGTTCATGGTGTGGCTGCACCATTTCTTCACGATGGGCGCGGGCGCGGACGTCAACGGCTTCTTCGGCGTGATGACGATGATCATCGCCGTGCCCACCGGCGTGAAGATCTTCAACTGGTTGTTCACGATGTACGGCGGCGCGCTGCGCTTCGAGGCTCCGGTGCTTTGGGCGATCGGCTTCATCGTGACCTTCGTGATCGGCGGCGCGACGGGCGTGCTGCTGGCGGTGCCGCCGGCGGATTTCGTGCTGCACAACAGCCTGTTCCTCGTCGCGCATTTCCACAACGTGGTGATCGGCGGCGTCGTGTTCGGCGCGTTCGCGGGCTACACCTTCTGGTTCCCGAAAGCTTTCGGCTTCACGCTGCACGAGGGCCTGGGCAAGGCGGTCTTCTGGTGCTGGTTCATCGGCTTCTACCTGGCGTTCATGCCGCTGTACTGGCTGGGGCTGCAAGGCGCGACGCGCCGCATGCAGCACTACGCGAACGCCGGCTGGCAACCGTTGATGGCGGTGGCGCTGGCCGGCGCGCTCGTGATCCTGGCCGGCATCGTGCTGACCATCGTGCAGCTCGTCGTCAGCATCCGGACCCGCGAGAGCCGGCGCGACCTGACGGGCGACCCGTGGAACGGCCGCACGCTGGAATGGTCGACCCGCTCGCCGCCGCCGCCGTGGAATTTCGCGTCGCTGCCGCGGGTCGCGGGCGCCGACGCGTTCTGGCTCGCCAAGCTCGACGGCGGCGGGGCCGCGCTCCGCGCCGGCGCCGAACGCGAAACCATCGAGCTGCCGCGCCCGAGCCCGCTCGGCTTCGTCACCGCGTTCTTCGCGGTCGTGGCGGGCTTCGCGATGATCTGGCACATCTGGTGGATGGCGGTCGCCGGCCTGCTGGGCATCCTCGCGGCGCTGACCGCGCGGGGCTGGGACATGGCGCACGAATTCGAAGTGCCGGCGGCCGAGGTCGATGCGTTCGAGCGCGGCGGGGCGCCCGCAGGCGCGCCCATCGCAGGCGGCGCCGCGCGGGCGGGTTCATGACCGCGTCCGCGATCGCCGCCCCGCCGGCCCGAGGCGCCGCTGCGACCGAAGCGCCGATCTCGGAACGCGGCCCGTCGACGCGCCGCGTGATCATCGGCTACGGCTTCTGGCTGTTCTTGCTGAGCGACATCATCCTGTTCTCGGCGTTGTTCGCAGCCTACGCGGTGCTGTCGGACCGCACGGCCGGCGGCCCCGGCGGCGTGGCGCTGTTCCATCGCGGGAAGGTGCTGATCGAAACGGCGTGCCTGCTGGCGTCGAGCTTCACGTGCGGCGTGTTCTCGATCGCGGTCGAGCTGCGCAGCCGGCGGCTCTGCTATCTTTTCGCGCTGCTGACCTTCGCGCTCGGCGCCGCGTTCCTGTGGCTGGAGATCGCGGAATTCGCCGAACTGGTCGCCGGCGGCCACGGGCCCCGGCGCAGCGCGTTCTTGTCGGCGTTCTTCGCGCTGGTGGGCCTGCACGGCCTGCACGTGGCCGTGGGCCTCGCGTGGCTGGCGACGATGTGCGCGCAGATCGCGACGCTCGGGTTCCGCCCCTTGATCGTCGGCCGGCTGGTCTGCTTCAGCTTGTTCTGGCATGCGCTGGACATCGTCTGGATCGGCGTGTTCACCATCGTCTACCTGGGAGCCCGCTGATGGACGGCGCAGGGGCGTCCGGCCCCGGTCGTCCGGACGACGAAACCCCCGGCGACGCCGCCACGATACGCGGCGGCCTCGTCAAGAACGTGCTGGGCCTGGTGGCCGGCGCCCTGTTGACGCTCGCCTCGTTCTGGGTCGCCGGCACCGGCGCCCTGTGGGGGCCCGGCGTGCCGATCCTGCTGGCGGCGCTCGCGATCGGCCAGATGGGCGTGCACCTCGTGTTCTTCCTGCACATCTCCAGCGGCCCGGAGGGCACCAACACCATCCTGGCGCTCGCGTTCGGCGTCTTCGTCGTCGCGTTGGTCGTGTTCGGCTCGCTGATCATCATGGCCAACCTGGACGCCGGCATGGTGCCGATGGAGGCGTTGATGAAGATGCAGCGCTGACCCGGGCGCCGCCGGGCCCTCAGTACATCGAGTCGCTGGCGTTGCGCGCGCGCGACCGCTTGCGCTGCCATATCGAGGCCGCGAACACGCCCATGCCCGCGAACGCCAGCAGCGCGCCGACCCAGCCGGTGGACGTCCAGCCCAAGCCGGCGGCGATCGCGGCGCCGCCCAGCCAAGCGCCGAGGGCATTGGCCATGTTGAACGCGGAATGGTTCAGCGCCGCGGCGAGCGTCTGGGCGTCGCCCGCCACGTCCATCAGCCTGATCTGCAGCGCCGGCGCGATCGCGACGAGCGTGCCGAGCAGCAGCACGTTGACGCAGATCGCGAACGTGTAGGGCGCCGTGAACACGATGGCCACCAGCACCGCCACGTCCCAGGCCAGCAGGCCGGCGATGGTTTTCATCAGCGACCGGTCGGCGAAGCGCGAGCCCGCGAGGTTGCCCGCGACCATGCCGACGCCGAACAGCGCCAGCACCAGCGGAACCTTGTCGAGCGGCAACCCGGTCACTTCGGTCAGCAGCGGCTTGACGTAGCTGAACACGGCGAACATGCCGCCGAAGCCGACCGCGGCCACGCCGAGCGTCAACCAGACCTGAGGGCGCTTGAGCGCGCCCAATTCGCGCATCGGGCCGGCGTCGTGCGCGGCCGGCGCGTCGGGCACGCCGCGGCGGATCAGCGCGCACGCGAACGTCGCGATCGCGCCGACGAGCACGAAGGCGGCGCGCCAGCCCAGGCGCTGCCCCAGCCAGGCCGCCAGCGGCACGCCGAGCAAGGTGGCGCTCGTCAGCCCCAGCGTGACGAGGCCCACCGCGCTCGCCCGCCGGTTCGGCGGCGCCAGCGACGCGGCCATCAGCGCGGCGACCCCGAAATAGGTGCCGTGCGGAACGCCCGTCAGGAAGCGCATCAGCAGCAGCGTGGCGTAGCCCGGCGCGAGCGCGCTGGCGAAATTGCCGAGGGCGAACAGGCCCATCAGCGCGATCAGCAGCGCGCGGCGCCGCCAGTGGGCCGCCAGCACGGCCAACACCGGCGCGCCGATGACCACGCCGAGCGCGTAGGCGCTGATCGCGCGGCCGCCTTCGGGAATGGTGACGTCCATGGCGCGCGCCATCTCTGGCAGCAGGCCCATGACGACGAATTCACCGGTGCCGATCGCGAAGCCACCCACGCCCAGCGCCCAGACGGCCCGAACGAAGCGGCGCTCCCGCTCGGCCCGGCTGGGGTCGGCCGGATCGGCCTCGGCGGCGGCGGACGGTGCAGGCATGGAGGGGGCGGCGTTGTCTCGGACTCGAAGCGGCTTGCACGACGGCGGCATCCGCCGGGCGCCGGCCGATTATGCTGAATCGCCGCCCGGCGGCCGGCCGAGGGCAAAATCGCCCCATGGATCCGAATCTGTTCCCCGGCTGCCAAGTGGCGGTCGTCGGCGCGGGCGTCATGGGCGCCGGCATCGCGCAGGTGGCGTTGCTCGCGGGCCACCCCGTGCGTCTGTATGACATCGAGGACGGCACCGCGGCCTCCGCGGCCCGCGGGCTGGCGCTGGCCTTGGGCAGGCTGGCCGGCAAGGGCAAGCTCGCGCCGGCCGACGTCGAGTCCGCCCTGGCGCGCCTGCAGGTGGCGGACACGCTGGGCGAACTCGCCGGCGCCGCGTTGGTGGTCGAAGCGGTCGCCGAGGAGCTGGCCGTCAAGCAGCGCTTGATGCGCGAACTGGAGGCGATCGTGGCGCCGGCTTGCGTGCTCGCGAGCAACACTTCGTCGCTGTCGATCACGGCGATCGCGCGCGGGCTGGAATCCCCGGGACGCGTCGTCGGCATGCATTTCTTCAATCCGGTGCCCCGCATGCGGCTCGTCGAGGTGGTGTCCGGCCTCGAGACCGAGGTCGCGGTGGGCGACGCGGTCCATTCGCTGGCGCGGGCCTGGGGCAAGACGGCCGTGCGCGCGAAGTCGACGCCGGGTTTCATCGTCAACCGCATCGCGCGGCCTTTCTACGCGGAAGCGCTGGCGCTGCTTCACCAGCAAGCGGCGGCGCCCGGGATGCTCGACGCCTGCTTGCGCGGCGCCGGATTTCCGATGGGCCCGTGCGAGCTGATGGATCTGATCGGCCATGACGTGAATTTCGCCGTCACCCGGTCCGTTTACGACGCGAGCTTCCAGGACAAGCGTTTCCAGCCCTCGCCGCTGCAGCGCGAGATGGTCGAAGGCGGCCTGCTTGGCCGCAAGTCGGGCCGCGGCTTCTACCGCTACGCCGAAGGCGGCGCCGGGCCGGGGGAGCGCTCCGAAGGCGAGGCGATCGCGAAGGCGGTGAATGGCCAGGCCCCGGCGGCGTTGGCCGAGGTGCCGATCGCGCTGTCCGGCGACGGGCCGATGGCCGATCTGCTCGCCGCCCGGCTGACGGCGGCCGGCCTCGGCTTCGGCCGCGATCGTCGGCAGCCAGGCACCGAAGTCGGCTTGCGCATCGGCTCGGGCCTGTTGATGCTCACCGACGGCCGCTGCGCGGGGCAGCGCGGGGCGGAGCTCGGCCTGGCCGACGTCGCGTTGTTCGACCGGCCGTTCGGGCCGGCCGCCGGCTTCGCGGATGGGCCGCCGGCCGCGCTCGCCTACAGCGTCGCGCAGCAAGCGTCGCCGGCTTTCGAGGCGCTGGCGGCGGCGGCGTTGCGCGCGCTCCGCTGGTCGCCGCGGCGCATGTCGGACGTGCCGGGCCTGGCCGTCGCGCGCACGATCGCGATGTTGATCAACGAGGCGAGCGACGCGGTCGATCAGGGCGTGTGCGATGCCGGCGGCGCGGACGCGGCCATGACGCTCGGCGTCAACTATCCCGCCGGCCCGTTCGGCTGGCTCGCCGGGTGGGGCGCGCCGGCCGTCGTGCGGCTGCTGGACGCGCTCGACGCGCATCATCGCGGCGAGCGTTATCGCGTCAGCCCGAGGCTGCGTCGGGCCGCATGGGCATCGATGGCGCCGCCAGCGGCACGCTGACTTCGCAGCGCACGCCGGCGGGCGGGTTCTGCAGCCAGGAGATCGTGCCGCCCAGCATGCGGACGCGCTTGCGGATGCCGCCGAGCCCGAGGCCGGTGGACCAATCCGACGGCGTGCCGCCGACGCCGTCGTCGATCACGGTCAGGCGCAGCACGCCTTCTCGCAATCGGCCCTCGATGCGGGCGTTGGCGGCGCCCGCGTGGGCGATGATGTTGCTGACCAGCTCGCGCAGGATGCGCGTCAATCCCGACCATTGGACGACGTTGAGCTGGATGTCGGCATCCTGCGCGAAAGTCCAGTCGAGCGCGCAGCCGGTGGCCTGCAGCCGCTGCGCGATGTCGGCCTTCCATTCGCCGGCCGCGTGCGACAGCATGTGCGTGGTGGCCGCGAGGCCGCGCGTCAGCGTCTTCAGGTCCTGCAGCGTGTGGCGGACGTAGTCCTCCATCTCGGTGTTGGGCGCCTTGTACATCAGCGTCAGCAGGCGCGCGCCGATGTCGTCGTGCAGGTCTTGCGCGATGCGCCCGCGCTCTTCGCTGCGGCCCTGTTCGATCGCGCGGTCGTGCGCGACGGCGCGCCGCAGCTGCTCGACGATCCGGTCGGCCAGGCGCGCGTCTTCCGCCGTGAACAGGCGCTTGCCGCGTTCGGCGAAACGCAGCACGATCAGGCGCCGCTCGTCCCCTTCGCCGTCGGCGAAATTCGCCGGCGCAAGCTCGGTCGCCAGCGGCACCAGCAGGCCGGCGCCTCCTTCGTACCAGCGCGTCGTGTCCGTGTGGCCGGGTTCGTGGCGCGCCATGAGCGGCTGGAACACCGCGTGGAACAGCTCCAGCTGCCAGTCGGCGGAGCGCTGCGGCTGTTCTTCCATCTTGCGCGCGATGCGCAGCAGATGCTCGAACAGGCGCTCCGTCGTCACGGCGCGCGCGCCGACCATCTGATCGAGCAGCCACTGGCGCGACGCCGCGTAGACGCCGAGCGCCACGAACAGCGAGGTGGTGATCGACGCGAACTGGTTGAACGAGAACACCGCGACGAACAGCAGGTCCACCGATGTCGCCAGCGTGCTGACGCCGGCCAGCATCGCGAACTCGCGCATCATGTGCTGCGAACGCGCCAGGAACGGCGACATCAACAGCAAGGAGGCGAAGAACACCGTCCAGATCACCGGCACGGCGGTGACCAGCGACTGCACCTCGCCCGGCATGCGATCGTTCAGCGCGACGACGATGGTGACGAGCGCCAAGCTGCCGACCGTGACGATGCCGAGCCTGCGCATCACCGTCGCGTAGGGATGGGGCGTGATGCGGTACGACCAGCCCAGCAGCCCGATCACCAGCAGGCCCGTGCCCAGCGACATCGCTTGGGTCCACCACCACGCCTGCGGCAGGTCGAAGCGCAGCACGCCGACGCAGAATGCGCCCGCGACGATCCACGACAGGCACGCCAGGATCCGCCGCGGCGGCAGCGGAGTCGGATAGAAGAACGTGGCGTTCAGCAGGGCGGCGCAGGTGACCACGTCGAGCGCCATGCGCACAGCCGATTCCTGGCCGCCGAGCAACGCCACCTCGCCCAGGCTGGGCACCGCTTCGATCGCCGCCAGCACGAGCTGCAGCGCCTGCGCCTGTGCCATGACCACGTAGAGGCCGTTGCGCAGGTCCTGGCGCACCAGCACGACCACCGCGCCGACCAGCTCCAGCCCCAGTCCGAGCCCGCACAGGAGCCAGAACGTGATGCCCAGCGCCCCGTAGCCGCGCGCATGCGGAACGACCAACGCGCTGGAGCCGTCGGTGAAGCTCAGGCGCACCGGCGTGTCGGACTGCAGCGCGCGCGCCATCAGGCGCTGTTGCTGCAGGACGGCCGCACGCTCGTCGTCGTTGGACACCCAGCGGCTCGAGACGACCACGCGCCGGCCGTCGACCGGCAACGGCGCGGCGCCGGGCGCGGCGATCGCGTCGAGCGAATGGCCGAGGGCGCCGCGCAGCGCCAGGCTTTCGGTGGCCATGAGCTGCAGGTGGCCCGTGGCGTCGAGGCGCCAGCGCGCGTCCAGATCGGGCATCTGCGCAATCGTGCGCGCGAGCAATATCACGCCCAGGCTCGCCAGCAGCGCCAGCGGCAGCAGCAGGAGCCGCCGCCAACCCATCGGCCGCACGGTGCCGCGGGTCATGCCCGGGCGTCGTCGGCGCCGTGACGGATCCGCACGCTTACACGAGCCCTTGCTTGCTCGCGAGCACCGCCGCTTCGGCCCGGCTCGATACGTTGAGCTTGCGGTAGATCGACTTGATGTGGTCGTTGACGGTGAACCACTTGATCGACATCAGGCCGGCGATCTCCTTGATCGTGAAGCCCTTGCTGAGGAAGGTGAGCACCTCGACCTCGCGCGGCGTCAGCGCGGGCAAGTCGAGCGCCGGCTCGATCTCGACCGGCGCCGGCGCCGCGGCCGCGAGCGTTGACGTGAGTCCGCCGTTCGCCGAGCGCATCGGCGCGCCGTTGCCTTCGTCGGTGATGCGGCGGTTCATGCCCGTGCGGGTATTGGTGCGGAAGTGTCCCAGCAGCCGGCGGGCGATGGCCGGCGACAGCGGCGGCTCGCCGCGCACGATCTTCTGCAATTCTTCGACCAGCAATTCGAAGCGGTCTTCCTTCAGCAGGTAGCCGTCGGCGCCGCACTGCAGCGCGGGGAACAGGTGCTCGTCGTCGGAATAGAGCGTCGTGACGATTTTCATCGCCGGATATTGACGCAGCTCTTCGAGCAATTCGAGGCCCGAGCCATCGGGCAACTCGAGATCGACGAGGATCAGCTTGAACGGATCCACGCCGTGGTATCCCTGCGCGCCTCCCGCGATCCGGACGGCGCGCCGCGCGCTGTCCAGATCGCCCGCCTCCACGATCGTGATCGTGTCGCTGAAGCTCTGCCGCACCACACGTCCGAGGAACTCCCGCGCCGCGGGGTTGTCCTCCATGATCAGAACCTTGACTGCCATGCTTTTCCCCTTTGCCCGCCCCTTGGATTGACGCATGGCGGTTTTGGAACCGCTCTCGCGTATTCGGTGTGCTCGGCCTCGCATCGGGATAAGCACGGCGGAATGCTAGCCAGACCAACGCGACGGCGCATCCCCTTTTCGGGGGCTCGGGTCTTTCACGACGATGCGCGCCGAACTCCGGTTCAATTTTTCGATGTCGTCCGACCTCCCCGCCACCTCGCCAGGAAATCCCGCGCGGGCCGACCGCCCGCGGGTTGACGGCGATATCAGCTGGCCGAGCTGCCTACAATGATTGCATGCGCATCCTCATCGCCAATGACGACGGCTACCTCGCACCCGGCCTCGTGGCGCTGGTCGAAGCCTGCCGCGGGCTCGGCCACATCGACGTGATCGCGCCCGAGCAGAATGCGAGCGGGATGTCGAATTCGCTCACCTTGAACCGGCCGCTTTCGGTGTTCGAGGCCGCCGGCGGCGCGTCCCATGGCTTCAAGGTCGTCAACGGCACGCCCTCCGACTGCGTGCACGTGGCGCTCACCGGCCTGTTCGAACACCGGCCCGATCTCGTGCTGTCGGGCATCAACAACGGGGCCAACATGGGCGACGACACGCTTTATTCGGGCACGGTCGCGGCCGCGATGGAAGGTTTCCTGTTCGGCGTGCCGGCGATCGCGTTCTCGCTCGTCCAGAAAGGCTGGGCCCACCTCGATTGCGCCGCGCGCCGCCTGGTCGATGCGGCCATCGCGGCTCCGTCTTTCGGCAGGCCCGGCGCGGCGCCGTGGCTTCTCAACGTGAACCTCCCGGGCCGGGCCGATGCCGATGCCTTGCCTTGGGCGACGACGCGCCTCGGCCGGCGCCATGCCAGCGAACCCGTCATCGCGCAGCAGAACCCGCGCGGCGAGAGCATCTACTGGATCGGGCCCGCCGGCGATGCGCGCGAGGCCGGCGCCGGCACCGATTTCCACGCGATTTCCGAGGGCTGCGTTTCGATCACGCCTCTGCAAGTCGATCTCACCGACCACGCGAGCTTGGGCGAATGGACACGGCGGTTGGGGGCGGGGTGCCCGAGGCCGGCCTCATGAGCGCCGCCCCGGCCGTCCGAAGGCGCTCACACCGTAGCCCGTGGGGCGGAGGTTGCCTCATGAGCGCCGCCCCGGCCGTCCGAAGGCGCTCACACCGTAGCCCATGGGGCGGAGGTTGTCTCATGAGCGCCGCCCCGGCCGTCCGAAGGCGTTGGCAAGGCAGTCCGCGGGACGGAGGGTAGCTCAGTGAACGCGGAGACCCCGCGCGGGCGCCGCTTCCCGGCCCAATGGCCGAGCGGCGGGGCCGGCGCGTCCCGCGCCGGCGGGACGATGCGTGATCCGTTGCGCCCTCAGCGTCTGTTGCTCCAAGCGGCGCAAGATGCCGCTCGTCACGTGGCGCCGGGCGGCCTCGGGATGGATCGCTTCCCGGTGCGCGAGCGCATGGTGACCCGATTGCGCGGCGAAGGGATCGCCAGCGCGTCGTTGTTGGCCGCGTTCGCCGCCGTGCCCCGCCATTTGTTCGTCGACACGGCGTTCGGCGTGCAGGCCTATGAAGACACCAGCCTGCCGATCGGGCTCGGGCAGACGATCTCGAAGCCCTCTGTCGTCGCGCGGCAATTGCAGTGGCTGTTCGAGGGTGGGGCGGCCAAAGCGCGAGGCCACCTCGGGCGCGTGCTGGAGATCGGCACCGGCTGCGGATATCAGACCGCGCTGCTCGCGCGCCTGAGTTCGAGCGTCATCTCCATCGAACGCCTGCAGGCGCTGCACCGGCTCGCGCGGCGCAATCTCGATGCGGTGGGGGTGGCCGGCGTGCGGCTCGTGCACGGCGACGGCCTGATCGGCCATCCGCCGAATGCGCCTTACGACAGCATCGTCGCAGCGGCGGGCGGCGAGGCGATTCCGGACGCGTGGCTGACCCAGCTCGCGCCGGGCGGCAGGCTGGTCGCGCCGACGTCGATGCCGGGATTGGCCGGGCACGCGCTGGTCATCGTCGACCGCACTGTCGGCGGCTTCGTCAGGCAGGTCGGAGAGTCCGTCGCTTTTGTTCCTCTAAAATCGGGAATTGATTGAAACAAGTCAGGGGAAATATGGGATCGCATCGGGGTCGACGAACGCTCATGACGATGGTCTGCGCGGCGTCCGCCTGGGCCTTGATCGGGTGCGCGAGCCCGAACCGTGCGCCGGTCGAGGATCACTCCGCGGTGAAGCCGGCGCCGCAGACGCACCCGGCGGTCTCCGCCACCGAGACCAGCAGGGTCGCCGCTGCGGCGGCGAACACCGTACCGGCCGTCGAGACCCGCAGCCCGACCTATACGGTCAAGCCCGGCGATACCTTGATCGGTATTTCCTACGCCGCCGGCCAATCGATGAAGGACGTCGCCCGCTGGAACAACGTCGAGAACCCGGACCGCATCGAAGTCGGCCAGGTGCTGCGCGTGATCGCGCCCGTCAGCGAGACGACCAGCGTCACGACGACCACGACCACCACGAGCGCCGCGACGTTCAAGCCTTTGTCGCCGATGCCCGCGAAGGCCAGTGACGCCAGGGCCGGTTCGCCGCCGGCATCGGGTTCCTCGGGTTTGGCCGCGACGCCGCTGCCCCCCGTCGCTTCGACGGCGGCGGTGCCGCTGGGCGCGTCGGTGCCGTTGACGGGCGTCGCGATCTCCCCCGCGCCGGCCGCGCGCGACAGCGACGACGATCTGGTGTGGGCCTGGCCCGCGGCCGGCCCCGTCGTCGCGCCGTTCGACGACGCGAAGACCAAAGGACTCGCCATCGCCGGCAAGGCCGGGGACCCGGTTTACGCCGCCGCCGATGGCCGCGTCGTCTATGCAGGCTCGGGGCTGCGCGGGTACGGCAATCTGGTCATCGTGAAGCACAACGCGAACTATCTGACGGCATACGCCCACAACCAGACGCTGCTGGTCAAGGAAGACCAGATCGTCAAGCGCGGCCAGAAAATCGCTGAAATGGGGGCGACCGACACCGATCGCGTCCAGCTCCATTTCGAGATCCGCAAGCAGGGCAAGCCGATCGATCCGGCGCGGCTGTTGCCGTCGCGGTAGGCCCAGCGGTGTCGTGCCGACGCGGTCGCTTGCCGACGGCCGAGGGACGCGGCTCGTGAGTTCCCATGGACGGCGATCTTGACGTCAATGCGAACTTGGCGATCAAAAACTTCGTAAATCGGGACACTTCTTCGTTTTCACGTTTCCACGTGTTGAAGTTTGAGCGAACGTGCGACCTCGCCAAAAGGAGACAACGTGATACTGTCCGCCATCACTGAAGCAAGCCCCGATACAACTTCGGTTTCATCGGTATCGAACAACGCCCCCGGGAGTGACCCAAGCTCTGGTCCGCATACGACGACCACCCATTCTCTGACGGCTCAAACATCCGGATTGCTTTTGTCGCTACCGACAAAGGGAGGCAATACCACAGGTGTGGGTTTTGGTATGAATTCCAAATTCAACTCACCTGCCCAGAATTTGCTGGGCGGAACCGCCGGCAGGGGAATAGGTAGCCATCCTTGCTTGGACGGAGAACCCGTGGACTGCGCGAGAGACACGGAGCATAGCCCTGCTATCGATATCGAAAACTCCTCCGATGCGATTCTGAGTTGCGAGTCGAATTTGGCCACCAAAACGCCTTCTTCGTCGGGCCCGAAAAAACGCTATGAGTTCAAGGAAAGCACGCATCCGGCTTACGTGAACAGAACTCCTGAAAAGCCTTTCAGATCTCAAAGGATGATTTTTGACCCTGAACGGCCGGGCCAGGCAGGTCTTTACTGCGAGCGGCAGATGAATGGGGCGTTCAGTCGCGCGGAAATTGCTGCAAGAGATCAGTCGGGTGAACTCAAACCCAAGCCTATCATCGGCATCGCGATGTCGGGATCCGATGCAAATCCTTGCAACAGGGTTCACGAAGAAAAACTCAAGGGTCGATATATAGCTGGCGTTCGGGATGCTGGTGGTATTCCGGTAACTTTCTACGGCCCTGATTTGCATGAAAACTGGTTGCGGCCCACGGCGGCGATCTATCGCAACCTTGAATCCATGAATCTCCATGGCAAGATGCGTGGCAATCCTTTTGACGTGGTTATTGGAACCATCGGCTGCGATAAAAACAAGGCTGCCTTTGGCATGGCCGCATTGGGATCAAAAACGCCGTTCATACTTGTTCCCGGCGGCACGATGGACAACGGATACGACGATAACGGCAAACGTGTCGGCTCCGGCACCCACCTCTGGAACGCAAATCAGGCTCTGGCGGCAGGCAATATCGATGAGACAGAGCATTTCAGGCAAGTTACGGAAGACAGTGCGCCGTCGCTAGGCAACTGCAATCCCCCAGGAGGCACTGGCAATAGCATGAGCTATCTTGCAGAAGCTTTAGGGTGGACACTGCCGGGTTCCGGAAGCGCTCCTGCAACGTCTCCCGATCGAAGCGACTTCGCTTATTACAGCGGAAGGCGCGCTGTCGAGATGGCCTTTGAAGGTCATAACCCATGCGACTTTTTGACCAAAGAACATTTCCTCAATGCGATCATGGTGATGACGCTCTTCGGAGCCTCCAGCAATGCGCCCATCCACCTGCAGGCCCTCGCGGAAACTGCCCATATAGATCTGGATCCCACAGATCTGATGACGCATGGCTACAAATTACCGCTCACCGTCAATGGAAAGCCGGGCGGAAAATACCTGGGCGCGGATTTTCATCGCGCTGGCGGAGTACAGGCTCTGATGCATCAACTGAAAGAGGCCGGTTATCTTTATGAAGACTGCATGACGGTCACTGGTGAAACGGTTGGAGTCATTGCCGAGGGACGTAAAGCGAAAAACCGTAAAGTCATCCGTCCTTTTGATGATCCAATGATGGCAGATGCCGGCTTCGTGGTGCTCGACCAAGGCAATTTGATCGACTACGGGATTCTTAAAACTTGGACAATTTCTCAAGAATTCAGAGATCGCCACCTGAGCATCCCGGGGAAAGAAAATATCCACGAGGGGCGCGCCATCGTCTTCGACGGCAGTGAGGATTATCACAGGCGCATCAAGGATCCGAAAGAATTGGAGAAGTTGCAAATCGACGAATCCTGCATTCTTGTGATGCGTGGAGCAGGGCCCAAAGGTTGGCCCGGTTCGGCGGAAGTGGCCAATATGGATCCGCCTGCCGAGATGATCCGTAAAGGCCTTTTCCCGATGACCCTCAGCGACGGGCGGACGTCGGGTACCTGTAAAGCACTGGCCATCGTGAACTGTTCCGAGACGCTGGGTTGGTTGCAGACTGACGACATAATTCGCGTCGATCTCAATAAACACAGTCTCGACGCACTTGTCGAACCTGATGAAATTCATCGGCGCAAGCAATTGCCACCCCCACCCATCCCGGAATCCACCTGGGGGTATGAAGAGCTGTATCGGAAGCACGTCCTCCCGCTTTCCAGAGGCGGAGTGTTTGATTTCATGATCAGACCCGAATACCGGGATCGCGCCGATACATTGCCGCGCCATAACCACTGATGAAATGACTGATGCCCGGCGTTTCGCAATTGCGCGGAACGTCTGGGTCGACGCTCCAATTCAATGAGCGAATACAACTGTTTAATGCGAGGAATGAAATGACGGTGAAGCCCTTGAAGGGGAATTTCTACGATGGCAAACAAGGCGGGAGTCCGCTGGCGCAGAAGCCTCGTGATAACCAGGCGGCGGCGGAACGGAAAGGCGTTGCGATCCGACTCGGCTCGGTGAACAATTCCGACTCCGCAGTGGTCGCCAATTATGTTTCGCTGAACCCGTCCTACGGAATGGTATTCGTCGACTTCGGCTTTCTCGAGCCTTCCATGGTCGCGTCCGTCCAGCAGCTCGTACGGGACGGCAAACAGTTGCCCGACACCTTGAGTGGAAAGCTCTCCGCGCGTATCGCGCTCGGCTATGACGTCGTGGCCAGTCTGCATGCTCAGTTGGGGCAATTGCTGGAGTCGTTCCAGCAGCCTGAAGAGAAGGCCTAAAGAAGCGGTGGCCGTCGGGGGGCTTCGGCCGTATCGCCGGTTCAGGTGATGGAAACGAGGTCGGCCACCAACGGCCTCGTCCGCCCGGGCCCCGATAATCGCGCGATGAGCAGCGAACAACGACAACCGGCGGGTGGCAGGCAGCGCCGTGGGCGCCGGAACGACAGCCCATCCGCGCAGCCTCCTTCAGAGGTTTCGGCTGCCGAGTGGTTGAAAATCACGGCGATCGATCTCGACGCGCAGGGCATCGCCCACAACGGCGAAGGCAAGGTCGTGTTCATCGACGGCGCGTTGCCGGGGGAAGAGGCCCGCGTCAGCGTGGTGCGCCGCAAGAAGCAGTGGGAACAGGCGGACCTGGTGGCGTTGCGCCGCGAGAGCTCGCAGCGTGTCGTGCCGCGCTGCCCGCATTTCGGACTGCATCCCGGCGCATGCGGGGGCTGCAAGATGCAGCATCTGGCACCGGCGGCGCAGGTCGCGATGAAGCAGCGCGTGCTGGAGGACAACCTGTGGCGCCTGGGCAAGGTCAAGCCGGCGCTGGTGCTGCGCCCCATCGAAGGCCCCGCCTGGGGCTACCGGCTGCGGGCGCGGTTGTCCGTGCGGTGGGTCGCGAAGAAGGAAACCGTGCTGGTCGGCTTCCACGAACGCAAATCGAGTTATGTCGCCGACATGCGCGAATGCCACGTGCTTCCGCGCCGCATCTCCGACCTGTTGATGCCCCTGCGCGCGTTGATCGCCGGCATGCGGGCGCGCGATCGGCTGCCGCAGATCGAAGTGGCGATCGGCGACCGCACGATCGCGCTGGTGCTTCGCCATCTGGAGCCGCTTTGCGAGCAGGATGTGGGGTTGTTGCGTGCGTTCGGCCGCGCCCACGAGGTGCAGTGGTGGCTGCAGCCCCAAGGTCCGGATTCGATCGCGCGCCTGGACGATGCCGGCGCCGAGCTCGCCTATGCGCTGCCCGAATTCGGTGTGCGCATGCCGTTCAAGCCGACGGATTTCACCCAGGTCAACCATCAAATCAACGAAGTGCTCGTCGGCCGCGCGTTGCGTTTGTTGGCCGTTGAAAATCACGAGACCGTCATCGACTGGTTTTGCGGTCTCGGCAACTTCACGCTGCCGCTGGCGATGAGCGCGTCGTCGGTGCTCGGCATAGAAGGCAGCCGAACGCTGGTCGAGCGCGCGCTGGCCAATGCACAGGCGAACGGCGTCGCCGACCGCGCCCGATTCGAGGCGCGCAACTTGTTCGATCTGACCGCGGAAGATCTTGTCGCACTCGGCACCGTCGACAAATGGCTGGTGGATCCGCCGCGAGAAGGCTCGTTCGCGCTCATGAAAGCGCTGGCGGAACTGAAAGCCGCGCCGCGCGACGGATGGCGGGCGCCCGAGCGTATCGTCTACGTCAGCTGCAACCCGGCGACGTTGGCGCGGGATGCGGGGCTCCTGGTGCACCAGGCGGGTTATCGGTGCGTCGCCGCGGGGGCGGTGAACATGTTCCCGCACACGGCCCACGTCGAGAGCATGGCGGTGTTCGAATGGGATCCGCAATGGCGCCCGGCGCCGCAGTCCAGCGAGGTCGAATCCGGTTGACGGCGCCCAACCGGAAAAGAAGAACGGCGCCC
>JBEVLR010000237.1:0-8828 GCA_040509075.1 Burkholderiaceae bacterium
CCTTAGAAAGGCTCCTCATGCGCATCGCCTTGACGCTTTCCCTGGCCGGCGGCCTGGCCTTGGCGGCCTGCGCTTCCAAACCGTCGGCTTCCGCCGGGGGCGGCGGGTCCGCTGCCGGGCAGGTCCGGTCGGCGGTCGCCACGCTGTCGCCCGCCGCCGCTGGCGGGGCCCTCGGGATCGTCACGTTCGCGGCGAGCGGCGCGCAGGTCGACGTTCACGTCCTGGCGACCGGCCTCGCGCCGGGCTCGGTGCACGGCTTCCACGTGCACGAGAACGGCAATTGCGCCAGCCCCGACTTCATGGGCGCCGGCGGTCATTTCAATCCCGGCAAGCAGCCGCATGGCCCGCAGGACGGCCCCCACCACCTGGGCGACATGCCCAGCCTCCTCGTCGATCCGACCGGCAGGATCGACGCGCGCTTCATGCTGGCCGGCGCCACGCTGACGGGCGCCGGCGGCTACGTCGGCCACGCCGTGATCCTGCACGCCGGCCCGGACGACTACCAGACCCAGCCGACCGGCAACTCCGGCGGGCGGATCTCTTGCGGCGTGATCGCGGCGCAGTGAAGCCCCCGCAGCCTTGCCGCCCGTGGGGCGAGGCCGCTGTCCGCTAGAATCGAAGCACTTCACTCCACTAACCGATCACCCCTGGCAAGAATGAGAAAGGCGCGACGGGTTATGACACCGCGAACTACGGCCTCGTTCGATTTCCTCCGCGGAGACCGCCCGGCCGTGGCCTTCTGACGCGCAGACGTTCCCATTCTTCCCATCAAAAGCGCGGCCCTCGGGGTTCGCGCTTTTTTGTTGTCCGGAGTCTTTCGATGATCTCGATCCAATTGCCCGACGGTTCCAGGCGGGAGTTTCCGCACCCCGTGACAGTCGCCGACGTCGCGGCGTCGATCGGCGCCGGCCTCGCGAAAGCCGCGCTCGGTGGTCGCATCGGCCCGTCCGGCGCGACGCGCGTCGTCGACACCAGCCACCTGATCGACCACGACGAATCGCTCGCCATCGTGACCGACAAGGATCCCGATGGCCTCGACCTGATCCGCCATTCGACCGCGCATTTGCTGGCTTATGCGGTCAAAGAGCTGTTCCCGGATGCGCAGGTGACGATCGGGCCCGTGATCGAGAACGGCTTTTATTACGACTTCGCCTACAAGCGCCCGTTCACGCCCGAGGATCTCCAGGCGATCGAGGGCAAGATGGCCGAGCTCGCGAGGAAGGATGAGCGCGTCACGCGCCGCGTGCTGCCGCGCGACGAGGCCGTCGCGTACTTCAAAAGCCTGGGCGAAGCCTACAAGGCCGAAATCATCGGCGGCATCCCGGCCGGTCAGGACGTGTCGCTGTACCGCGAAGGCGAGTTCGAGGACTTGTGCCGCGGCCCCCACGTGCCCAGCACGGGCAAGCTGAAGTTCTTCAAGTTGATGAAGGTGGCCGGAGCTTATTGGCGCGGCGACCACCGCAACGAGATGCTGCAGCGCATCTACGGCACGGCCTGGGCGACCAAGGAAGAGCTCTCGCAGTACCTGACGATGCTGCAAGAGGCCGAGAAGCGCGACCATCGCAAGCTCGGCCGCGAGCTCGACCTGTTCCACATCGACGACCATGCCCCGGGCGTCGTGTTCTGGCACCCGAAAGGCTGGGCGATCTGGCAGGGCGTCGAGCAGTACATGCGCCAGGTCTACCGCGACAACGGTTACCAGGAGGTCAAGGGCCCGCAGCTGATCGACAAGACGCTGTGGGAGCTCAGCGGCCACTGGGAGAAGTACAAGGACGCGATGTTCACGACCGAGAGCGAGAAGCGTGAATACGCGCTCAAGCCGATGAACTGCCCCGGCCACATCCTGATCTACAAGCAAGGCATCAAGAGCTACCGCGACCTGCCGCTGCGCTACGGCGAGTTCGGCCAATGCCACCGCAACGAGCCCAGCGGCGGCCTGCACGGCATCATGCGCGTGCGCGGCTTCACGCAGGACGACGGCCACATCTTCTGCACCGAAGAGCAGATCCTGCCCGAATGCCTGGCCTATACGGCGCTGCTGCAGAAGGTCTACGGGGACTTCGGCTTCACCGACATCATTTACAAGGTGGCGACGCGCCCGGTGGCGCGCATCGGTTCCGACGAGGTCTGGGACAAGGCCGAAAGCGCGTTGATCGAGAGCCTGAGGGCGTCCGGCTGCGAGGTCGTCATCGCTCCGGGCGACGGTGCGTTCTATGGCCCGAAGATCGAATACACGCTCAAGGATGCGATCGGCCGCCAGTGGCAATGCGGCACCATGCAGGTCGACTTCTCGATGGCCCAGCGCCTCGGGGCCGAGTATGTGGCCGAGTCCGGCGAGCGCCATGCGCCGGTGATGCTGCACCGGGCCATCGTCGGCAGCTTCGAACGCTTCATCGGCATCCTGATCGAGCAGCACGCCGGCGCATTGCCGAGCTGGCTGGCTCCTGTCCAGGTGGTCGTCGCCTGCATCACCGAGGCCCAGGCGGATTACGTGCGCGACGTGGTCAAACTGCTTCAGGAGCAGGGTATTCGCACACAGGCGGATTTGCGAAACGAAAAGATCACCTATAAAATCCGGGAGCATTCTTTGCAAAAGGTTCCGTTCATCCTCGTCGTTGGCGACAAGGAAAAGGCAAGCGGGGCCGTTGCGGTGCGCGCCCGGGGCAACCGGGATTTGGGTGCGATGCCTCTTGCCGACTTCGAACGAAAGCTCGCCGAGGACATCGCCGCCAAGATCTGACCAAACCCGACCCGGAGCCTGCAGGCGCGATGCCCGCCGGCTCCGGATCGGCGGTTCAGCCGGTGCGTTCACCATCCATTGCTTTCGCGTCCTGACCTTGCCCAGGATTCGCTTTGAAGGATTTGCACCATCGCTACCTTTGCTGACCGTCGGATGCCCAATGTCGAGCGCAAGCACCGGCTCAATCGAGAAATCACCGCACCCATGGTGCGACTGAACGGCCCGGAAAACGAGCCGCTCGGCGTCGTGAGCCTGCTGGAAGCCCTGCGTCTTTCCAGCGAATACGATGTGGATCTGGTCGAGATCGCACCGACGGCCGATCCGCCCGTGTGCCGCCTGATGGACTACGGCAAGTTCAAGTACATCGAGCAGAAGAAGGCGGCGGACGCGAAGTCCAAGCAGAAGATCATCGAGGTCAAGGAAGTCAAGTTCCGCCCCGGCACCGACGAAGGCGACTACCACATCAAGATGCGCAACCTGCGGCGCTTCATCGCTGAGGACGGCGACAAAGGCAAGGTCACGTTGCGCTTCCGGGGCCGGGAAATCACCCACCAGGACATCGGCATGCGCCTGTTGGAGCGTATTCGCGATGAACTGGCCGATGTCTCGGTCGTCGAGCACATGCCGAAGCTCGAGGGGCGCCAGATGATCATGGTGCTTGCCCCGAAGAAGAAAAGCTGAGCTATAATCTTTGGCTTTGTCGGTGCGCGGCTTGTCTTTTGAGCCGCGTTGCCGACAGCAACTTGCGGTCGGCCACCGGAGGGCGCCTTGTTTTTCGAGGCGGTTTTCCGGGGATCGTTTCCCCATCAGCTTAGAAGCCCGGCAGGCAGACAAGCAGCGCCCGAAATTCGGCGCTCGCCTGGACCAGGGTGCATTAAAAGGAGCATCAGATGCCCAAAATGAAGACCAAGAAAAGCGCGGCCAAGCGGTTCCGCGTCCGTCCGGGTGGCACCGTCAAGCGCGGTCAGGCGTTCAAGCGCCACATCCTCACGAAGAAGACCACGAAGAACAAGCGCCAGCTGCGCGGCGCCGTCAACGTGCATGAGACCAACATGGGCCACATGGCCCAGATGCTCCCGTTCGCGGGGCTTTGATCGGGTCTCCACTTCTTCACGGACTGAAAGGAACTACTCATGCCTCGCGTCAAACGTGGTGTAACGGCCCGCGCCCGCCACAAGAAGATCCTCGCCCTCGCCAAGGGTTACCGCGGTCGCCGCAAGAACGTTTACCGCGTCGCCAAGCAGGCGGTGATGAAGGCCGGCCAATATGCGTACCGCGACCGCCGCACCCGCAAACGCGTGTTCCGCGCGTTGTGGATCGCCCGGATCAATGCCGGCGCGCGCTCGCACGGCGTCACGTACAGCCGCTTCATCGCCGGTTTGAAGAAGGCCTCGATCGACCTTGACCGCAAGGTGCTCGCCGACCTGGCCGTCAACGATCCCGCGGCGTTCGGCAGCATCGTCGACAAGGTGAAGGCTTCGCTGGGTTGAACTCGGGCGCCCCGGCGCATCGAAAGGCCGACACGTCGTGTGCCGGCCTTTTCCTTTTTCCGGATTCCGCTTCCCGTTTCTTGAAACGTTCCTGACGCCCAACATGAACGACCTCGATCTCCTGGCGCAGTCCGCCGAAGCTGATTTCTCCGCCGCCGCCACGCCGTCCGACTTGGAGGACGCGAAGGCGCGCTTCCTCGGCAAATCCGGACGGGTGACCGAGCTGCTGAAGGGCCTGGCGGCGCTTCCGCCCGACGAGAAGAAGGCCCGCGGCGCCGAGATCAACCAGGTCAAGCAGCGCATCGAAGCCGCGCTGACCGCGCGCCGCCAGGGACTGGCCGATCACGAATTGCAGGCGCAGCTGAAAGCGGAGGCGCTCGACGTCACGCTGCCCGGCCGCGCGCGGGGGCTCGGCGGGCTGCATCCGGTCAGCCGCACGCTCGAGCGCATCGAGCAGATTTTCGGCTCGATGGGCTTCGATGTCGCCGATGGCCCCGAGATCGAGGAGGACTGGTACAACTTCACGGCGTTGAACACGCCGCAAGACCATCCGGCGCGTTCGATGCACGACACGTTCTACGTCGAGGGCGGCCATGTGCTGCGCACCCACACCAGCCCGATGCAGGTGCGTTACGCCATGCAGCACGTGCAGCGCCACGCCGGCGGCGCGACGATGCCCGAGATCCGCGTGATCGCCCCGGGCCGCACCTACCGCGTCGACAGCGACGCCACCCATTCGCCGATGTTCCACCAATGCGAAGGCCTGTGGATCGGCGAGAACGTGAGCTTCAAGGACCTGCGGTCGGTCTTCACCGATTTCCTGCGCACGTTCTTCGAGACCGCCGATCTCGACATCCGCTTCCGCCCGTCCTTCTTCCCGTTCACCGAGCCTTCGGCCGAGGTCGACATCGCGTTCGCGTCCGGCCCGCTCAAGGGCCGCTGGCTCGAGGTCGCCGGCTCCGGCCAGGTGCACCCGAACGTGGTGCGCAACTTCGGGCTCGATCCGGAGCGCTACATCGGCTTCGCGTTCGGCATGGGCCCGGATCGCCTGACCATGCTGCGCTACGGCGTCAACGACCTGCGCCAGTTCTTCGACGGCGACCTGCGCTTCCTGTCGCAGTTCCGCTGAGGCGGCAGCCCCGCCGCCGGCCCGACGTCCGAACGACTCTTCCGATCCCGAGCACCTCCACCATGCAATTCCCGGAATCCTGGCTGCGCGAATTCTGCAACCCGCCGATCACGACCGCCGCGCTGGCCGACGTGCTGACGATGTCCGGCCTGGAGGTCGAGGAGATGCGCCCGGTCGCGCCGCCGTTCTCGGGGGTCGTCGTCGGCGAGATCGTCGAAGCGGTTCAGCATCCCGATGCCGATCGGCTGCGCGTGTGCAAGGTCGACGCCGGCCCGCGCTCGCCGGACGGCCCGTTGCAGATCGTCTGCGGCGCGCCGAACGCGCGCGTGGGCATCCGGGTGCCGTTGGCCATGGTCGGCGCGCAGCTGCCGCCGGCTGAAGCGGGCGGGGCTGCGTTCGGCATCAAAGTCGGCAAGCTGCGCGGCGTCGAAAGCCACGGCATGCTTTGCTCGGCCAAGGAGCTCAAGCTCGCGGGCGAGCAGGGCGGCTTGCTGGAGCTGCCGCCGCAGACGCCGGTGGGGGTCGACCTCCGCGAAGCGCTGGAACTCGACGACACGCTGTTCACGCTCAAGCTCACGCCGAACCTCGCGCACCATCTGTCCGTGCTGGGCGTGGCGCGCGAAGTGGCGGCGCTGACCGGCGCCCCGCTGAAGGTGCCCGGGTTCGCGCCGGTGGCGCCGGCCCACGACGACAACGTGCCTGTCGCGATCGAGGCGCCCGATCTGTGCGGACGTTGGGCCGGCCGCGTCGTGCACGGCGTGGATCCGATGGCGAAGACGCCGGCATGGATGGCCGAGCGGCTCGAGCGCTGCGGCCAGCGGCCGGTGTCGGCGCTGGTCGACATCTCGAACTACGTGATGTTCGAGCTCGGGCGCCCGTCGCACATCTTCGACCGCGCCAAGATCCGCGATGCGCTCTCGATCCGCTGGGCGCGCGACGGCGAGACGCTGAAGCTGCTGAACGGCAGCACCGTCGCGTTGGACGGCAGGATCGGCGTCGTCGCCGATGCGGCCGGCCCCGAGTCGCTCGCCGGCATCATGGGCGGCGCCGCCTCGGCCGTGTCCGACGACACCACCAGCGTCTACGTCGAAGCGGCGTTCTGGTGGCCCGAGGCCGTCGCCGGCCGTTCGCGCCGTTTCAATTTTTCCACCGAAGCCGGCCATCGTTTCGAGCGCGGCGTCGACGCCGAGAGCGTCGTCCCCCACCTCGAACGCATCACGCAGTTGATCCTCGACATCTGCGGCGGCCGCGCCGGCCCGATCCGGGACGTGGTCGCGCGCCTGCCCGACCGCAAGCCGGTGACCTTGCGCATCGCGCGCGCCGCGAAAGTCATCGGCATGCCGGTGACGCAAGCCGACTGCGCCGGTGTGATGAAGCGGCTCGGCCTGGCGTGCGTGGAAGGCGAGGGCACGGTCACCGTCACGCCGCCGAGTTGGCGTTTCGACCTGCAGATCGAGGAAGACCTGATCGAGGAGGTGATCCGAGTGATCGGCTTCGGCCGCCTGCCCGACACGCCGCCCGTGGCACCGGTCGCAGCCCGCGTGCGTCCCGAGGCCAGCCGTTCGACCCATGCGTTGAGGCGCGCGGTCGCCGCGCTCGATTACCAGGAGACGATCAATTTCAGTTTCGTCGAGGAGCGCTGGGAGCACGAGCTCGCCGGCAATCCGGATCCGATCAAGGTGCTCAACCCGATCGCCGCGCCGCTCGCGGTGATGCGATCGAGCCTGCTCGGCGGCCTCGTCCAGATCCTGCGCGGCAACCTCGCGCGCAAGGCGCCGCGCGTGCGCCTGTTCGAAATCGGCCGGGTGTTCTCGCGGGCGCCCGGCGTCGTCTCCACGCTGGCCACCGTCGCCGGCGTCGCGCAGCCGATGCGTATCGCCGGTCTCGCCTGGGGGCCTGTCGATGCGATGCAGTGGGGCGTGGTGGAACGCGACGTCGACTTCTTCGACGTGAAAGGCGACATCGAACAGCTTTTCGCGCCGCTCGCCGTCGCGTTCGTGCCGGACAGCCATCCGGCGCTGCACCCGGGCCGTTGCGCCGCGGTGATCGTCGCCGGACGGGCGGCCGGCCACCTCGGCGAATTGCATCCTCGTTGGCGCCAAGGATACGAGTTGCCGTCCGCGCCGGTGCTGTTCGAGCTCGATCTCGCGGCTGCACAAGCCCGTGACGTGCCGAAGGCCCAAGCCCTGCCGCGTCAGCAGGCGGCCCGGCGCGATCTCGCCCTCGTCGTCCAGGAGCACGTGACGCACGATGCGCTGATGGCCGCGCTGCGCGCCGACGAATCGGGCCTCGTGCGTTCCGCGACCTTGTTCGACGTCTATCGTCCGAGCCAGGCGGCCGCCGATTTCGCGCCCGGTGAGCGCAGCCTGGCGGTGCAGCTCGAACTGCTGGCCGACGACGCCACGCTGACCGACGAACTCATCGCGCAAGCCGTCTCGGCGGCCGTCGCGCGCGCGGCGGCCGCCTGCGGTGCTCGCCTGAGGCTGCGATGATGCCGCCCATGGATCATTCTTCCAGCGAAGCTCCCCTCCCCGAGGGCGACGTCGACATGAACGAACCAGCCCCCCAAGACGCGGTCATCCTGCCGTCGCTGGAAACGCCGACGCTGACCAAGGCCGAGCTCGCCGAGCTGCTGTTCGAGCGTCTTGGGCTGAACAAGCGCGAATCCAAGGATTTGGTCGAAGCGTTCTTCGATTTGCTGCACGACGCGCTGGTGCATGGCCGCGAAGTCAAGCTGTCGGGCTTCGGCAACTTCACGATTCGCGGCAAGGCGTCGCGGCCCGGCCGCAATCCGCGCACCGGCGAATCGATCCCGATCAAAGCGCGCAATGTCGTCACGTTCCACTCCAGCCACAAACTGAAGGCGATCGTCCAGGGCGACGCCCCGCCAGCCGAAGAGTTCGAGTAAAGTCTGAGCCCCGCCGCCGAAACCATTGATTCGACAGGCTGGGCCGGCCAACAGAGCCCATGACATCGGAGCGGAAGCCATGAACATCGCCGGAGAGCGCGAAAACACGCCGCGCGGCTGGCCGCCGGACGGTGAGCCGTGCCGGCGCGCAACCTGCATCGCGCCGGAGAAGCCCGAGTGACGACCGACGACAAGCCGTTGCCCGCGATCCCGGCCAAACGTTACTTCACCATCGGCGAAGTCAGCGAGTTGTGCGGCGTCAAAGCCTACGTGCTGCGCTACTGGGAACAGGAGTTCGCGCAACTCAAGCCCATGAAGCGTCGCGGCAACCGGCGCTACTACCAGCACCATGAAGTGCTGCTCATCCGCCGCATCCGCGATCTGCTGTACGAGCAGGGCTTCACCATCAGCGGCGCGCGAAACCAGCTCACCGACGCCGTCGTTCATGTGCCTGCGCACGACGATCCCCAGGCCCGGCCCTCCATCGACGACGGCGGCGACGCCGTCGACGTGCGCTTCGAAGGCGACGTCGCGACGATCGCGCGCACGGCCCGCGCGATC
>JBEVLR010000238.1:0-4608 GCA_040509075.1 Burkholderiaceae bacterium
GACGCCTCGGCCGTCCGCGCCGCGCCGGCCGCGAGCGCGCCCGGGCCGGACGGCCGGACGGCTGGCGCCGGCACGATCTCCAAGGCCGAGGCCGTCATCCGCGCCTACCTCGCGCGGCCCGACGCCGAGCCGCTGGTGCGGCAGGCCTTCGCCGGCGTGCTGGCGGCCCAGCAGCGGCTCTCCGACGCCGCCGAACAGCTGCGCCTGGCCACCGAAGCGCGCCCGGCGCAGACACAGCTGTGGCTGGGCCTGGGAGAAGTGGAGCTGGAGCTGCATCATGCCGATGCCGCCGAGGCCGCCCTGAAGCGCGCGCTGGCGCTCGCCACCGGCGAACAGGCCGCCCCGGCGGCGGCCGCTCAGGCCGCGTCCCAGGCCGACGACGACGCATCCGACGACACCGGAACCGATGACGCCCCCGATGACCGCGGAAACCTCGCGCCGCCCGCCGACGCGGACGCGGCGAACAAAGGCTCCACGCGCCCGGCCCGCATCCGCCTGCTGCTCGCCCGGGCCGCGCAGCAGCGCCACGACGACGCGGCGGCCGAGAAATGGCTGTCCGAGATCGATCCGAAAGACGCCGACCTGCAAGTGGTTTCGCTGCGCGCCTCGCTGCTCGCGCGCCGCGGCCAGTTGGCGCAGGCGCTCGACATGATCCGCGCCGCGCCCGCCCCGACGCCGGGCGAGCAGCGCTACCGGCTGTTGACCGAAGTGCAGTTGCTGCTCGACGAGAAGAAGATCGTCGACGCGCGCAACGTGCTGTCGCGGGCGAACAGGGAGACGCCCGACGATGTCGACCTGATCTACCAGGAAGCGATGCTCGACGAACGCCTGGACAAGCTCGACGACATGGAGATCCTGCTGCGCCGCGTCCTCGTGCTGCAGCCCGACAATTCGCAGGCGTTGAACGCGTTGGGCTATTCGCTGGCCGACCGCAACCTGCGGCTCGACGAAGCGCTGGGGCTGGTGAAGCAGGCGCACGAGCTGTCGCCCGCCGATCCGTTCATCGTCGACAGCCTGGGCTGGGTGGAATACCGCATGGGCCATTTCGACGCGGCCACGACGCTGCTGGGCCAAGCCTATGCGTCGCGCAAGGACACCGAGATCGCCGCGCACCTCGGCGAGGCGCTGTGGGCCGACGGCAAGCACGACGAGGCGGCGCGCGTGCTGCGGGACGCGCACCGCCTCGATTCGGGCAACGAAGTGCTGAGGCAGACGATGGCGCGCCTGAAGGTCGCGCCTTGATGCTCGCGGCGGCCATGCCCCGCGCGCCGTTCTGGCGCGCCGCCGCGCTCGCGCTGTGGCTTCAGGCCTGCGCCACCCATCCGCCGCCGCTGCCCGGCAGCGTCGTCTCGGGCCGGATCGCCGTGCGCCGCGACGCCGCGCCGGCGCAAGAGGCGCGCGCGGTCGGCGGCGAGTTCGAGCTGAGCGGCAACGCGTCCAGCGGCCAGCTGATCCTGACCAGCTCGATCGGCGTGACGATCGCGCGGGCGCGCTGGTCGGCTCCGGCGCCCGGGACGGGCCTGCCGTCGCGGATCGAACTCGAGGCCCAGGGCGGCACGTCGCAGTATCCGACGCTCGAGGCCATGATGCAGGACGCGATCGGCGACCAGCTGCCGCTGGCCGCGATGTTCGACTGGCTCGCCGGCCGGCCCTGGCCCGGCGCGGCCGCCGAGCGCGCGCCCGGCGGCGCCGCGTTCGACCAGCTCGGCTGGCGCGTCGACCTGTCGCAGTTCGGCCCGGCCGGATTCATCGACGCGCAACGCGCGCTGCCCGCGCCGACCTTGCACGTGCGCGTGAAGCTCGACGGCCCCGAAACCCCGCGCTGACGCCATGCCGCTGAGCGCGCTGTACGACCTGCCTGCCCCGGCCAAGCTGAACCTGTTCCTGCACGTCACCGGACGGCGCGCCGACGGCTACCACCTGCTTCAATCCGTCTTCGTGCTGATCGACTGGGCCGACACGCTGCACGTCGAACGCCGCGGCGACGGCGCGCTGCGCCGCCACGATCTCGGCCCCGCGCTTCCCGCCGATGACCTGAGCCTGCGCGCGGCGCGAATGCTGCAGCGGGCCAGCGGCTGCACGGCCGGCGCCGACATCTCGGTCTGCAAGGCCGTGCCCTGGGGCGCGGGGATGGGCGGCGGCAGCTCCGATGCCGCGACGGTGCTGCTCGCGCTCAACCGCCTGTGGAACTTGCGCTGGCCCCGTGCCCGGCTGCTCGAGTTGGCGGCTCCGCTGGGTGCCGACGTGCCGTTCTTCGTCGGCGGCGAGAATGCCTTCGTCGAGGGCATCGGCGAAATCCTCACGCCGATCGCCTGGAAGCCACGCGCCTACGCGGTCGTGAAGCCGCGGGAATCGCTGGAAACCGCCGGCATCTTTTCCCACCCCGACTTGGCACGCAATACGGAGCCTGCTACACTAGCAGGCTCTGTTGCGGCGCTCGATGCGCGGCATGATTCCACGACGTTTTCACCAGGCGGCCCGGTCGCTCCGGCACTCGGCCATCGATTCGGCCACAACGATCTCCAACCGGTGGCTCAGGCCTTGTGCCCGCCCATCGCGCAGGTCGCGCAGTGGTTGGAAGGTCGTTTCGGCAACAGCCGGATGACGGGATCAGGCAGCGCGGTGTTCGCGACAGTCGGCGCCGAAGGCGTTCCGTGGTCGGAAGGGGAGCTCCCCGCCGGCTGGACGGGCCGGATGTGCCGCAGTCTTCCCAACCACCCATTGCGGGACTGGGCGGATTGAGACAGAGTTCGAGGGTTCGGCTGTCATGGCCGGATCCTGTGTAGGGGAGTCGCCAAGTTGGTTAAGGCATCGGATTTTGATTCCGACATGCGAAGGTTCGAATCCTTCTTCCCCTGCCAAACGTTCCCGTTCCCGCGATCCAGCCCAAGTCCAGGACCCTGAGGGCGATGGCTTTCCCGGCCGGCGCAACCGGCCCGATGCGCACCGCCCTCACGGAGTTTCCGACGTGCTGTTCAACACGGTCCTGTTCACAGGCAACGCGAATCCTGTGCTCGCCCAGGAGATCGCCACCCAGCTCGGCTCCGAATTGGGCAAGGCGAAGGTCGGCCGGTTCTCCGACGGCGAATGCGACGTCGAGATCCACCAGAACGTCCGCGCGCGCGACGTCTTCGTCGTGCAGTCCACCGGAGCGCCGACGAACGAGAACGTGATGGAGCTGCTGATCATGGTCGATGCGCTCAAGCGCGCCAGCGCGCGCCGCATCACCGCCGTGATCCCGTATTTCGGCTACGCCCGCCAGGATCGCCGTTCGCGCTCCACCCGCGTGCCGATCAGCGCGAAGGTGGTCGCCAACCTGCTGCAGACGGTGGGCGTCGAACGCCTGCTGACGATGGATCTCCACGCCGACCAGATCCAGGGCTTCTTCGACATCCCGGTCGACAACATCTACGCGTCGCCGGTGCTGCTGACCGACGTCAAGTCCAAGAACTACCGCGACCTGATGGTCGTGTCGCCCGACGTCGGCGGCGTCGTCCGCGCCCGCGCGCTGGCCAAGCAGCTCGGCTGCGACCTGGCGATCATCGACAAGCGCCGCCCGAAGGCCAACGTGTCGGAAGTGATGCACGTGATCGGCGACATCGACGGCCGCAACTGCGTGATCATGGACGACATGATCGACACGGCCGGCACGCTCGTGAAGGCCGCCGAAGTGCTGAAGGATCGCGGCGCGAAGAGCGTCTATGCGTATTGCACGCACCCGGTGTTCTCCGGCCCGGCGGTCGAACGCATCAAGAATTCGGCGCTCGACGAAGTCGTGATCACGAACACGCTGCCGCTGTCCGACGCGGGCAAGGCGTGCAAGAAGATCCGCCAGCTGTCGGTCGCCTTCCTGTTCGCCGAGACGATCCGCCGGATTTCCGACGGCGAATCGGTCACGTCCCTCTTTGCGGAGCAGAACAACAACTTCTGAGCCGCATCCGTCGATCCTTCGGCCGTCCGCCCACGAGCGGAGAAGCGGTGGCTGGATCGTTCCCACCGAGCAGCCTGGTCGCGGGCGCTCAACCTCGTTGAAAGACCCATCATGAAATTCACCGCTTACGAGCGCAGCCTGCAGGGGACCGGAGCGAGCCGCCGCCTGCGCCTGTCCGGCAAGGTTCCCGGCATCGTCTACGGCGCCGGCGCGCCGCAGATGATCGAGCTCGACCACAACGCGCTTTACTTCGCGCTCAAGAAGGAAGCCTTCCATTCGTCCATCCTGGAAATGGATCTCGGCGGCAAGAGCGCGCAAGTGCTGCTGCGCGACTTCCAGATGCATCCGTGGAAGCAGATCATCCAGCACATCGACTTCCAGCGCGTCGACGCGTCCACGCGCCTGCGCAAGAAGGTGCCGCTGCACTTCTCGAACGAAGAAAACTCCCCGGCCGTCAAGACCGACAACTGCGTCGTGAACCACGTCGCCACCGAAGTCGAAGTCGAATGCCTGGCCACCGCGCTGCCCGAGTTCATCGCCGTCGACCTGGGCGACCTGGTCAAGGGCAAGTCGCTGCACGTGTCCGACCTGAAGTTCCCGGCCGGCATCAAGGCCGTCCGCCACGGCACGCAGAACCCGGTGATCGTCTCGGTCAACGAGCCGAAGGTCAACGCGGA
>JBEVLR010000239.1:0-7987 GCA_040509075.1 Burkholderiaceae bacterium
ATCAGCGTGGCGTCGAATTCGCGCAGGTAGCGCCGCCGGGCGGCCGCTCCCAGTTGTTCACAAAGCATCGGGTTCTCCAGCAGGCGCGTGAGCGTCGCGGCCAGCGGCATCGGCTGGCCGGTGGGCATGTTAAAGCCAGTCTCGCCGTCGACGTTGACCCACGGCATGCCCGAGCCCACGATGTCCGTGGCCACGACCGGCTTGCCGCGCGCCATCGCCTCGACCATGGCCACGCCGTAGGCCTCGGCGCGCACGGTGGAGGTCATGCAGAAGACGTCGCAGGCTTCGAAATAGCCGGGCAGGTCGTCGTCGTTGACATGGCCGAGCATGTGCACCCGATCCTGCAGCCCGCGCCGGGCCACGAGGCCCCGGTAGTGGGAGAGCAGCTCGCCGTCGCCGCCGATCAGCACCACGCAATCGGGCAGGTGGGCGGCGGCCTCGATCAGCACCTCGAAGCCTTTGTAGTAGGTCATGCGGCCCAGCGAAAAGATGATCTTGCGGCCTGCGAAACGGCTGCGGATGAGCGCCGCGTCGGCGTGCCCGACGCTGCACGCGCGGTCGGTGACGCCGATGGGGATCACCTCGACCTTGTGGCGCCACGGCTGCAGCGCCACCGAAGAATTGGCGTACTGGTGGCTGGTGGTGACGATGGCGTCGGCGCGCCGCAGCATCCATCGCTGCAGGTGCCCGTAGAGCTTCATCGCGCGGCGTTGGCGGATCACGTCGCTGTGCCAGTGCACCACCATCGGCATCGACGGGCGCGTGATCGCCACGGCCAGCGCCGCCATCGGGTCGGGCATGTGGACGTGCAGCACGTCGTAGCGCCGCTTCAGGCTTGCGAGCTGCGACACCAGGGCCGGGGCCACCGAGGTGGAAAGCAGCATGCCCAACGATGCGGCGCGCATCACGTCGTAGCCGCCCGCGAAGCGCTCGCTCGAGGAGACGGGGCTCTGGTTGGCGCAGAGCACGTCGCTGCGCAGCCCGACCCGGTTGAGGCCTTCGGCGAGCTCCCACATCACGGTTTCGATGCCGCCGCGGACGGGCGGATAGAACTTGCCGACTTGAAGCACTTTCATGGCCGGCCTTCGGCGTCGGCGACGCACGCCTGCAGCAGGCGGGCCGATTCGCCCCATCGGAACGCCTGCGCCCGTTCGCGGCCCGCCCGGCTCAGGCGCTCGCGGAGCGGGCCGTCGCCGAGCAGGCGCCGCAGCGCCTGGGCGATGTCGTCGACGGAACGCGGATCGAAGTAGAGCGCCGCATCGCCGCAGACTTCGGGCAAGGCGGCGGCCGCGCCCACGGCCACCGGGCAGCCGCACGCCATGGCTTCCAGCGGCGGCAGGCCGAAGCCTTCGTAAAGCGACGGGCACACCAGCGCGGTCGCATGCCGGTAGAGCGACTTCAGCGCGGCGTCGTCCTGGTAGCCGATGTGCAGCGCGCCCGCAGGGCAGGGGAGGCGGTGGCGGGCGAACACGCGCCGGTTGCCGCCGCCCACGATCACCAGCGGATGGTCGGCGCCGTCCGGCAGGCGCGCGAAGGCCGACAGCAAGGCCTTCAGGTTCTTGGTCGGATTGGCGCTGGCCACCGCGAGCAGGAAACGGCCGGGCCGCAGCCCATGGCGCGCCAGCACCGAGTCGTCCGGCCGCACGTCTTCCAGGTGATCCCCCCCGTTGGGCACCAGCCCGATGCGCGACGGCGGCACGCCCAGCCTCGCCGCCAGGCGCGCGCGCGAGAAGGCCGACACCGTGAGCAGGCCCGCGCCGCGCCGCGCCAGCCGGCGAAACAGCAGCCGATACCACCCGACGAACGGCGCGGTGTAGGCCTCGGGGTGATCGAACACCGCGGCGTCGTGCAGGAGCGCGAACTGCCGCCGGCCGCGCCAGGGCGCGGAGCCGCCGAGGTTGACCAGCAGCCCGTCGCGCGCGGCGTGGGGCAACACGATCTGTTCCCAGGCATGCAGCGGCGTCCCGGGAAAGCCGACCTCGCGGCGCTCGATGTGCTCCAACGGAAATCGCGCGGACCCGGGCGGGCACAGCAGCACCCAGCGCCGGGATTGGGACGGGACTTGCCGGTCCATCGACCGGGTCAGCTCGAGCGCCGCGCGCTGCACGCCGGTGACCCGCTGCGCGGTGAACTTCCCATTGACATAGGCCGTCCTCATCCGCTGCACGGCATGGCCATCGCCCGCTCTCTGCGAGACAAACCGCTTGGACTCGTCATGGTTCCGCCCTGGTTGCTGTACTGCGCGGTGGCGCGGCCCGGAAGCCCGGGCCGGCGCGATTATCAATCGGTTCGCGGCGCCGGGAACCCGGTGCAAACGACAGCAGGGATATTTATTCGCGGGCGTTTCCGGCCTCGGCGTCTGCCACAATCCGGCCTCCGATCGGAGGGGCGCCGGCAGTGTTTTCCCGCGGCGGCAGCCTTGGGCCGCACTGCAAGAAACGGAGAGATCCCCGCCATGCGTTTTTCTGCTGCACGACGCCTCGACGACACCGATTTGCTCGTGCATGTGCACATTCCGCGCGCCGGCGGCACCTCGCTGCGGCTGCTGCTGGCCCAGGCGCTCGGCCGCGACCGCGTGGTGCGCGGCGACCCTGGCGACATCGGCGGCCCCACCGCGCCGGGGCCTGGAAAAGTGCGCTGCATCTCCGGCCCGGCGGGGTACGGCGCGCCCCGCCGTTTCCCGGGCAACCCCGCTTACGTGACGGTGGTGCGCCATCCGGTCGACCGGTATGTTTCCTTGTACGCGGCCATCCTCGCCGACGAAAAGGACCCGCATCGAGCGGCCGCCCAGCGGTACGGCATCGACGACTTCCTGCGCCATGCGCTGGAGGGCGACGATCCGCAATTGCGCCGGCAGTTCGGCAACCTGCAATGCCGGCTGGTCTGCGGCGAGCCGAACCACGCGCGGGCCCGGGCGATCATCGACGACCAGTATTACCTGGCGGCGCCGTTGACCGAAATCGAAGACCTGGCGCGCATGCTGTTGTCGTCGCTGGGCCAGCCGGCGCTGGCCTTGCCGAGGGCCGGGGAGAGCGACCCCCGCGCTTCGCTTCCCAAGGAGCGCCTGCGCCTGAGCGGGCGTTCCGTGGACGCGCTGATGGCTTGCGAGAGCGAAGACGCCTTCTTGCACAGCCATGTGCAGAAAGCGTTCGCTTGCGTCCGCCAGGCCTTCGAGCCCGCCAGGCGGCGCGCTCCGGTCGTGGCCGCCGCGGCGGCCGCGCCGCCGATTCCGCCGCAGGAGCTGCGCTTCATGGGCGAGTCGGACGAGGTTTTCATCACCCACGCGGATTACCTGAGCGACCGGGTCCTCGGCTTCGCCCGGCATTTCTCGGGCGACGAGCCCGAACGCCTGCTCGACATCGGTTGCGGCTACGGGCGCCTCGCCTATGGCTTGCGCCGGCGCGAGTTCCGCGGCGGCTACGCGGGCTTCGACATCCTGTCGCGCCACATCGCCTGGCTGGTGGAAAACTTCCCGGCCGGGGCCGACGACGCCCGCTACCGCTTCGACCACGCCGACATCTACAACGAGCGCTACAACCCGACCGGACGCAAGGGCGCCGAACTTCCGCTGCCCTACGGGAAGGAGGCGTTCGACTGCCTGGTCAGCCTCTCGGTGTTCACGCACCTGTACGAGGAGGAGGCGGCGCGCTACGTGCGCCAGCTGGCGCAGCTGCTGCGCGACGGCGGGCTTTGGGTCACCACGTTCTTCTGCCTGCCCAGCGGCGCGGCGTGGAACGAAGCGCCCAAGGACGCCGTGTACCCGCTGGCGTCGCAGGTGTCCGGGCACGCGTATGTCCACAGCGTCGAAGAGCCGTTGCTCGTCATCGCCTTCGACGAGGGCTTCCTGCTGCGCCTGTTCGCCCGCGAAGGGCTGGAAGTGGTCTCGCAGCGCAAGGGCCGCTGGTTCACCAAGGACGACGCGATCGAGCTGCAGGACTGGTTCGTGCTGCGCAAGCGCGTCGGCTGGGCGCCGCCCGCCAGGCGGCCCGCGCGGGCGGAGCCGGGGCGCTGCAACATCTGCGGATCCCGAAACTTCGGGCCGGGGCCGAACGGCCGCATGGCCCGCAACGGCGCCTTGCCGCGCTGCCTGGGCTGCGATTCCCTCGAAAGGCACCGCGCCATCCGGACCGTCTTCCAGGCCCTGCCCGCGGAATTCCTGGCCGACCGCAAGGCGTTGCAGTTCAGCCCCGACAGCGGGCTGGACGCCCGGTGGTTCCGCAGCTTCGAGCTGTCCATCTTCGAAGGCGAGAACAGCCTCGACATCCAGGCCATCGACCGGCCCGACGGCAGCTACGATTTCCTGTCCCTGACCCACGTCCTCGAAAGCGTGCCCGACGACCTCAAGGGGTTCGACGAACTGTGCCGCATCCTGTCGCCGCGCGGCCTGATGCACGTCTCCTTCGGGGCGTTCGGCTTGCGCGAGGAGACGGCCGAACTGCGCGAGCCGGTGAACGTCTGGAAGACCTTCCGCTATTACGGGCGCGACCTGCCGCAGCGTTTCGGCTGCGCGGGAAAGCGCCTGCAGGTGCTGGAAATCCACACCGTCGACCCCTGCACGGGCTCTCCCGAGGCGGTGCATCTGTTCACCCGCGACGAGGGCGACGCGTCCCGGTTGCGCGATTGGTTGTCGCAAGACGGCGCCATCACGGTGGCCTGAGGGGCGTCGCGCGGGTGACACGCGCCGCGCGCAGCCGACGGACGGGGTCCCGCGATCGAGACGTCCGCGCGTCCGGTGAACCATCGTTTTGACAGGATGCACAGCCACGCATGACCGAAATCCAAATCATCGGCCACAGCCACACCAATGCCGTGCGCGGCGCGTTGAGGCGGCGCCCGCCGCAAGACCAGCAGCGCGTCGAGGTGATGCACGTCCTGGTCGAGGTGCCGGACAAGAATTTTTCGGTCCTGGAATCGGATGGGCGGCGGCGCATGCACCCGGCCATCCGCCACAAACTTGAGCGCGCGCGTCCAGGCGGCGCGGCCGTCTTTTCACAGCTCGGCGGCAACATCCACCATTTCGTCGGCCTGTTCGAGCACCCGCGGCCCTTCGATTTCATGCTGCCCGACGAACCGGCGCTGCCCCTGCTCGCGGGCGCGCAGACCGTGCCCTACGGCTACATGGCGGCCGTCATGCGAGGGCGCCTGACCGGCGACGTCGCGCTGCTGGCCGCGTTGCGCAACAGCGCCCCGGCGGGCCTGCGGCACCTGGAAAGCCCGCCGCCCGTGGAGGACAACGAATACTGCCAGGCGAATCTGCCGCCCGCTTTCCTGAAAGGCGACTACCAGGGCCTCAAAGTGGCGTCCCCCGCGTTCCGCTACAAGCTGTGGCGCCTGCACGGCGAGATCCTGCGGCGGGAATGCGCGCGCCTGGACATCGGATTCGTGCCTTGCCCGCCCGCGTCGATGGACGCGCGCGGTTTCCTGCGGCGCGACCTCTATGCGGACCCGCTGCATGGCAACGAGCTCTATGGCGAACTGGTGCTGCAGCAGATCGCCGCGCTGCGGCATGCGGACGCTTCGGCGGCCCTGAACGCATGAGCGTCGCCCGAACGAGCCGTCCGCGGACAAGCGCCGCGGCCCGGAACATGGAAGGACCTCGATGAGCAGGCACCCGTACCAGGACATCCCCGCAGCGTCGCACTGGCGCCGCGGCGTCGCGGCCGTCGCCCCGGAACAACTCGACCCGGTCGGGCCGCTCAAGTTCACGCTGCGGCGCGACGATCGCGTGGCCACCGCCGGCAGCTGCTTCGCCCAACACATCGCGCGCCACCTGCGGCGCGGCGGCTTCAATTACCACGTCACCGAACGCGGGCACCCCATCGCATCGCCCGATCTGCAGGAGCAGTTCAACTACGGCGTGTTTTCGGCGCGCTACGGGAACGTCTACAGCTCCCGCCAGCTGAACCAGCTCTTCGACCGCGCCTACGGGCATTTTTCTCCCCAGGAAAGCGCCTGGCAGGATGCGGACGGACATTGGGTCGATCCGTTCCGTCCGACCGTGGAGCCCGGCGGCTTCGCCAGCCGGGAAGAGCTGCTGGCCGACCGGGCCCAGCACCTGCAGGCCGTCCGGCAGCTGTTCGAGACCTTGGACCATTTCGTCTTCACGCTGGGCTTGACCGAGTGCTGGCATGCCAGGTCGGACGGCGCCGTCTTCCCGGTGTGCCCCGGCGTGGCGGGCGGCCGCTTCGACGCGCAGGCCTACGCATTGCGCAACCTCACCGTGGCCGAGGTCGTGGCCGACCTCGAGTCTTTTCGCGCCAAGCTGAAAGGGGTCAATCCCGCGGCCCGGATGATCCTGACCGTGTCGCCGGTGCCGCTGATGGCGACCATGGAGCCGCGGCACGTGCTGGTGTCGACCGCCGCCTCGAAGGCCATCCTGCGGGCCGCCGCGGATCAATTGGACCGCGGCTTCGACGACATCGCGTACTTCCCTTCGTACGAGATCATCACGTCGGCGGCGTCGCGGGGCCGGTACTTCGACGCCGACCTGCGCTCGGTCACCGAGGCGGGCGTGCAGCACGTGATGCGCTTGTTCCTCGCGCATGCCGCCGATCCGCAGCCGATGCCCGCCATCCCGGCGCCCGACGCCGACGCCGACGCCGACGCCGACGCCGCGGCGAGCGGCCACGCGCGCGACAGCGACGCCGTCGTGCGCACGCTGTGCGACGAAGATCTGCTGTAAGCCCCGGCTCGGGCGACCTCCGTTCGGACAGCGTGGCGGCGCCGGGCCGGCAGGCGGCATCCGGGCGCCGTCCGTCACCGCCAGACTGTGGATGCCGCCCCACGGCGGCGAACGGTTTTGTCCGCGGATTTCCAGACCGGCCCATTAGAATCTTTCGATGATGTGGACCGCCGCCGTCGCGTTCTTCTGCGCCGCGTTCGCCACGATGGCGGTCGTCGCCTCGTCGCGACGTCATGCGCGCTGGTCTTTCGACAGCGATTTCTCCGGGCCGCAGAAGATGCATGTCCAGGCGGTCATGCGGGCGGGGGGCATCGGCATCTTCGCCGGATTGGTCGGCGGCGGCCTGGCGATGGCCTGGCTGCGCCCCGAGCTCGGCCGGCCGGCGTTGCTGATGCTGGTGTGCGCGCTGCCCGCGCTGCTGGCGGGCGTGGCGGAAGATCTCACCAAAGGCACCTCGCCGCGCCGCCGCATGATGGCCCTCGCTTTTTCGGGCCTGCTGGGCGTCGTCCTGCTGGACGCGGACATCGTCCGCACCGGGTGGGCCGCATTCGACCGCCTGATCTCCGCCAACGGCCTTCTTTGGCTGGGTTCGGCGGGCGCGGTCTTCGCCGTGACCGGGGTTTCCAATTCGATCAACATCATCGACGGGATGAACGGGCTGGCGTCGATGTGCGTGGCCCTGATGGCCGGTGCGCTGGCGTACGTGGCCTGGAGGATCGCGGACCCGCTGGTCTGCGGGATCTCGCTCGCGACGATGGGCGCCGCGCTCGGTTTTTTCGTCTGGAATTATCCGCGCGGGCTGATATTCCTGGGCGACGGCGGGGCCTACCTGCTCGGGTTCACGGTCGCCGAGCTGGGCATCTTGCTGGCGGCGCGGCATCCGGAGGTCTCGATGCTGGCGCCGTTGGCCATCATGGCCTATCCCATTTTCGAAGCGCTGTTCACGATGTATCGCCGCCGGGTGCTCCAGCGGCGTCCGGTGACGCAGGCCGACGGCAGCCATCTGCACACCTTGATCTATCGGCGCCTGAAGCGCGGCGCGGCGGGTTCGCTCGGCCCCCGCGAGGCGACCCGCTGCAATTCGGGCACTTCCCCGTACCTGTGGCTGCTCAACGGCGCCGTGGCCGTCCCCGCGGCGCTGTGGTGGGACAACACGCCCGCGCTGGCGCTGGCGCTGCTGGCGTTCGTGCTGATCTACCTCGACCTCTATTGGCGGATCGTGACGTTCCGCTCCCCGAAGTGGATCGATACGCGCCGCCTGCGCGAGCGCGGCGCGGAGATCTTGATCAAGTCCTGATCCCCGGT
>JBEVLR010000240.1:0-5729 GCA_040509075.1 Burkholderiaceae bacterium
TGTTCGTGCTCGCGGTCGTGATCCTGGGCGCCTTGATGCTGACCCGGCGCGAGCTGAACCTGCGCGGAGCGATGGCGGCGGACCTGCGCGAAGGCCGCGGCAGCCTCCAGCGCAGCGAGAGCCGCCTGAAAGCGATCACCGACAACCTGCCCGCGCTGATCGGCTACGTCGACCGGACGGAGACCTACCGGTTCGTGAACCCCGCGTACCAAACGGTGTTCGGCGTGCCGCAGGACCAGTTCATCGGCCGCACGCTGGCGCAGATGCAGAGCCGCGAGACCTACGCCGCCATCAGGCGCCACGTGGCCGCCGCGCTGCAAGGCGAGCGCCGGGAGTTCGAGATGCAGGGGATCGGCGTCGTGCCGGACTCGGTCTTCGTGGTCAACCTGCTGCCGGACGTCGGCCCGCAGGGCGAGGTCGCGGGCTTCTACGCGATGGCGATGGACATCACGGCGCGCAAGTTGGCCGAACTCGAGCTGTCCAACGGCGAGCGCCACCTGCGCACCATCACCAACAACGTGCCGGCGGCGATCGGCCGTTTCGACACCGGAACGCGCGGCACCTGGGCCAACGAATACTTCCGTGTCCTCTATGGGGCGGCGCCGGCGACGATGATCGGCCGCACGCACCGCGAATTCCGCGGCGAATCGGAATGGCAGAGCCTCGCGCCGCACGTGGTCGCCGCCCTGTTGGGGGAGCGGCGCGACTTCGAAGCGCAGGCCATCGTCAACGGCGAATCCCGCTGGCTCAGGCAGAGCCTGATCCCCGAGATGGACGCCGACGACCGCGTCGTCGGCTACCTCTCGGTGGCGTTCGACATCAGCGACCGCAAGCGCCAGGAAGAGGCCTTGCGAAAGAGCGAGCTGTTCCTGGAGCGCAGCGGCAAGCTCGCCGGGATCGGCGGCTGGGAGCTGGACCTGTCCACCCGCAAGCTGCTGTGGTCGGACGAGACCCGCCGCATCCACGGCGTCGCGCCCGACTACGAACCCACGCTCGAAGAAGCGATCGATTTCTACCCGCCCGAAGCCCGCGCCAACGTCCAGGCGGCGATCGAAGCGTCGACCCGCGACGGCAGCCCCTGGGACATGGAGCTGCCGTTCATCCGCGCCGACGGCCGCCGCGTCTGGGTGCGCTCCGTCGGTTCGGCGGATTTCGCCGACGGCAAGCCGGTGCGGTTGCTCGGGGCGTTCCAGGACATCAACGAGACGGTCGCGCAACGCCTGGCGCTGAAGGAGGCGAACGACCGCATCGCGCTGGCCACCGAGAGCGGCGGCATCGGCATCTGGGAACTCGACATCGGCACCGGCGAGCTGCTGTGGGATCCGCTCATGTACCGGCTGTTCGGCGACGAGAGCGATTGCACCGCCGCACCGGTCACGCTGTGGGACCAGCGGGTGCATCCCGACGACCTGCCGGGCCTCGAGCTGGCCATCCGCGAGGCGGCGCGGGGCGATTCGCCGCTCGACCGCGAGTTCCGCCTCGTGATGGCCGACGGCGGCATCCGCCACCTGCACGGCACCGCGCGCATCACGCGCGACGCCGCCGGCCGGCCGCACCGCCTGATCGGCGCGAACTGGGACGTCACCGAACTCCGCCAGCTCGCCGCCGACCTGGCGGAAGACCGCTCGCTGCTGAGCGTCACGCTCGAATCGATCGGCGACGCGGTGATCACGACCAACGTGCGCGGCAACATCACCTGGCTCAATCCGGTGGCCGAGCGCCTGACGGGCTGGCTGTCGACCGAAGCGAAGGGGCGGCCGCTGCGCCAGGTCTACCGCATCGTCGACGAGCAGACCCGCAAGCCCGCGCCCGACCCGGTGGCGAGCTGCCTGGAGAAGGGCCGCATCGTCGGGCCGGCGGAGCACACGCTGCTGCTGTCGCGCAACGGCGAGACCTACGGCATCGAGGATTCGGCGTCCCCGATCCGCAGCGAAGCCGGGGAAGTCCTAGGCGTGATCCTGGTGTTCCACGACGTGAGCGAGCAGCGCCGGCTGTCGGGCGAAATGAACTACCGCGCGACGCACGACGCGCTGACCGGGCTCGTCAACCGCGCCGAGTTCGAGGCGCGGCTCGCCCGGCTGCTCGCGAAGTCGCACGAGGACGGCCGCCAGCACGCGCTGCTCTACCTCGACCTCGACCCGTTCAAGCTCGTCAACGACGCGTGCGGCCACGCGGTCGGCGACCAGCTGCTGCTGCAGATGGGCCGCCTGCTCACCGACTCCGTGCGCAACCGCGACACCATCGCGCGCCTGGGCGGCGACGAATTCGCGATCATCATGGAGCACTGCAACGTCGACCAGGCCCTGAACGTCGCGCAGAAGATCTGCGACCGCATGGACGACTTCCGCTTCATCCACGAGGAGCGGCGATTCCGCATCGGCACCAGCATCGGCCTGGTGCCGGTCGACAAGCGCTGGACGACCACGGCCGCGATCCAGCAGGCCGCCGACACTTCGTGCTACGCCGCCAAGGAAGCCGGCCGCAACCGCGTGCACGCCTGGTTCGACACCGACGTGGCGATGCGCGAACGCCACTTCGAGATGCAGTGGACGACGCGCATCGAGCAGGCGCTCGACGAGGACACCTTCGCGCTGTTCGCGCAGCGCATCGACGCGCTGAAGGGCCGCCCCGGCGGCCTGCACGCCGAAGTGCTGCTGCGCATGGCCCAACCCGACGGCTCGTTCGTCGCGCCCGGCGCGTTCCTGCCGGCCGCCGAGCGGTTCCATCTCGCGTCGCGGATCGACCGCTGGGTGCTGCGCAGCGTCGTCGAATGGATGGCGGCGCTGCCCGATCCGTCGCGCATCGAGCTGTTGAGCGTGAACCTGTCGGGACAATCGGTGGGCGACCGGACGTTCCACCGCTGGGCCCTGGAACTGCTGGCCAAGGCCGGGCCGCGCATCTGCCGCGCGCTGTGCCTGGAGATCACCGAGACGGCCGCCGTCACCAACATGGCCGACGCGGCGGCGTTCGTCGACGAGGTGCGCGCGGTCGGCGTCCAGGTGGCGCTCGACGATTTCGGGGCCGGCGCGGCGTCGTTCGGCTATCTGAAGACCCTGCGCGTCGACATCCTGAAGATCGACGGCCAGTTCGTGCGCGACCTCGTCGACGATCCGCTGGACGAGGCGGCCGTCCGCTGCTTCGCCGACGTCGCGAAGGTGATGGGCCTGAAGACCGTCGCGGAGTTCGTCGACAAGCCCGCCGTGCTGCAGCGGCTCAAGGCGATGGACATCGATTTCGCGCAAGGCAACCTGCTGCACCGGCCCGCGCCGATCGACGAGCTGACCTCCACGGCCGGCGCGCCGGCCTGACCGAAGCCCTCTCCGGCACGCCGGCCCGCGAGGCCGCCTGCGGCCCACGGGGCCCGACGAAGCCGTCGTCGGCTCCGCGCACGCCCGCGTCGGGCAGGGACAACACTGGCGCGCGGACGCGCCGATCGTGAGTACGATGTGCGCGGACGGCGCGCCCGCGAAGGGCGGCGCAGACACGCAAAGGAACACGATGATCAGCAAAGCCCTGCTCTTTCGCATGGAGTCGCAGACCGACGAAGACACGATGGACACCTTCCTCGAAGACCTGAGCGCCGAGGTGTCGTGGGAGAAGACGACGCTGGCGTGGTTCGGCATCCGCTACATGCGCGGCGAGTTCGGCGTGTTCAGCTGCTTCCGCGACGAGGAAGGGCGCCAGGCCCACCTGGCGGGCCCGGCCTCCGCGAAATTCTTCGCCGCGGAGCACCGCCTGATGACGGCGCCGCCGCGCACGATGAAGATCGACATCCTGGCCTCCAAGATGCCGCCCGTGCTCGAGAACGTCACCAAGGGCCTGGTGCTGCGCTTCAAGGCCAAGAAAGGCAAGGAAGCCGACGTCGCGCGGTTCCTCCGCGACGCGAAAGCCTATGCCGACGACGAACCCGGCACGCTCGCCTGGTTCGCCAACCAATACGACGAGAACCATTTCGGCATCTTCGACGTGTTCGCCGACAACGGCGCGCGCTTCGCGCACCTGACCGGGCATATCCCGCGCGAGCTCGCGAAGAACGCCTTCACACTGCTGGGCGGCATGCCGGAAATGCACCTCGTCGACGTGATGACGGGCAGCGCGCGCCACGACGGCGGCGCCTGAGCCCGCCGGCGCGCCCTCACGGTCGGCGCGTCATCGGCCGGCGGCGCCCCCCGCCGCGGCCGCGCGGTCGATGAATCCCGCGAGTTCGAAGTCTTTCATCGTCAGGCCGCCGGCCTCGTGCGTGGTCAGCGTCACGTCGACCACGTTGTAGGAGTTCGCCCAGTCCGGATGGTGGTCGCGCCGCTCCGCGGCGAGCGCGACGCGGGTCATGAACGCGAACGCCTCGTCGAAGCCGGCGAATTCCAGGTGGCGCGAAATCGCCTGCGCCGACGTGTCCAGCGTCCAGGACGGAAACCGGGCCAGCAGGTCGGCCAATTGCGCGGGATCCAAGGGCGGCGTCGAAGTCATGGCGGAGCTTCCCCGAAGAGGGTGGAGGCGCCAAGGATGACCGATTCGCCGCGCTGGTTCGAATCGGCGAGAACAGGCATGATGACGGGATGGCTTTTTCAACGATCCCGCTCCAACACCCCGCGCCCGCCGCCTTCACCCCCACGCTGCTGAACGAACTCGCGTCGATCCACGCGACCCCGCTGTGGGTCTACGACGCCGACACGATCCGCGCCCGCCTGCGACGCCTGAGCATGTTCGACGCCGTGCGCTTCGCGCAGAAAGCCTGCTCGAACACCCATGTGTTGCGCTTGCTGCGCGAGCTGGGCGCCAAGGTCGACGCCGTCTCCGCCGGCGAGATCGAGCGCGCGCTGCACGCCGGTTACGACGCGGACGACGAGCACAGCGGGGTCGTCTTCACCGCCGACGAGATCGACCGGCCGGCGCTCGCGCTCGTCGGCCGCCACGGCATCCCGGTGAACGCAGGATCGGTCTCGATGATCGATCAGCTGGGCGCCGCGCTCGGCGGGCGTGCGGCGGGCCATCGCATCTGGCTGCGCATCAACCCGGGGTTCGGGCACGGGCACAGCCGCAAGACCAACACCGGCGGCGAGCACAGCAAGCACGGGATCTGGTCGACCGACATGGCCGGCGCGCTCGCGGCGATCGCCCGCCACGGCATGCGCTTGGTCGGCTTGCACATGCACATCGGCTCCGGCGTCGACTATGGGCACCTGGCCCGCGTCTGCGATGCGATGGTGCAGCATGTGCGGCAGGCCGCCGCGCTCGGCCACGACGTGAAGGCGATCTCGGCCGGCGGCGGCCTGTCGATTCCATACCGCAGCGACGAGGCGCCCGTCGACACCGCGCATTACTTCAGCCTGTGGGACGCCGCACGCCGGCGCCTCGTGGACGAACTCCGCCATCCGGTGCACCTGGAAATCGAACCAGGCCGCTTTCTCGTCGCCGAGTCCGGCGTGCTGCTGGCCGAAGTCGGCGCCGTCAAGGACATGGGCGGCAACCACTTCGTGCTGTGCGACGCCGGCTTCAACGACCTGGTCCGCCCCGCGATGTATGGCGGCCACCATGCGATCAGCGTGCTGCCGCGGGCCGGCGCGCAGGCGCGGCCCGAACTGGGCGCCGACGACCGGCGGCGCGCCACGGTCGTGGGCGGGCCGCGGGGGGGCACCGGCGGGGTGTGGGCGCCAGACGCCGGCCGCCCCGGGGGCCCGCCGGCGCGCGCGGCGGCCCCCGGCGGGGGCCCGCGGGGTGTGGACCACCAC
>JBEVLR010000241.1:0-5889 GCA_040509075.1 Burkholderiaceae bacterium
CGCCGCCGCGGCCGGGCGGCTGCCGCGGCCGCCGTCGCCGCGCCCGCGCTTGGCCCGGCCCGAGCCGGCCGGCGCCTCGCGCGCCTCCCGCAGCGTGATCTGCACTTCGCCTTTCAGCACGGCGCGCGCGCTGTCGGTCAGCGCCAGCGTCGTGTATTCGCCTTCGGAACGCAGATGGCCCAGCGACAGCAGCTGCCGGATCACGCCGCGCCATTGCTGCTCCGGCCATTTCGCGCCGATGCCGAACGTCGACAAGGTGCCGTGGCCATGCTGCGTCGTCTTGTCGGTGACTTTGCCGCGCAGCACGTCGATCAGATGGCCGGCGCCAAAACTGAGCCCGGAGTGCTGCCGGAAACGGTAGACGGTGGACAACGCCATGCGCGCCGGCTCCGTCGCGTCCCAGGTGGCGGGCGGCGAGAGGCAGTTGTCGCAATTGCCGCAGCGCCCCTGCGCGCTTTCGGGGCCGCGATATTGCTCGCCGAAATAGGCCAGCAGGCGCACGCGGCGGCAATCGTGCGCTTCGGCCAGCGTCAGCAGCGCGTCGAGCTTGCCGCGCTGCATCTTCTTGAATTCATCGCCGGCGGGGCTGTCGTCGATCATCCGGCGCTGGTTGACGACGTCGGCCAGGCCGTAGGCCATCCAGGCGTCGGCGGCGGCGCCGTCGCGGCCCGCGCGGCCCGTTTCCTGGTAATAGCCTTCGATGTTCTTCGGCAGGTCGAGATGGGCGACGAAGCGCACGTCGGGCTTGTCGATGCCCATGCCGAACGCGATGGTCGCGCACATCACGAGGCCGTCCTCGCGCAAGAAGCGATCCTGGTGGCGGCGGCGCACGTCGGACTCCAGGCCGGCGTGGTACGGCAGCGCAGGGATGCCCTCCGACGCGAGCCACGCGGCGCTTTCCTCGACTTTCTTGCGGCTTTGGCAGTAGACGATGCCCGCATCCCCCTCGTGCTCGTCGCGCAGGAAGCGCAGCAGCTGCTTGCGCGCATCGTCTTTTTCGACGACCGTGTAGCGGATGTTGGGGCGGTCGAAGCTGCTGACGAATTCGCGCGCGTCCTGCAGCGCGAGGCGTTCGCGCATGTCGGCGCGCGTGTGGTCGTCGGCGGTGGCGGTGAGCGCGACGCGCGGCACGTTCGGGAAACGTTCGTGCAGCTGCGCGAGCTGCAGGTAGTCTTCCCGGAAATCGTGGCCCCACTGGCTGACGCAATGGGCTTCGTCGATCGCGACCAGGCTCAGCAGCCCGCGTTCGTCGAGCGAGGTCAGCATCGCCATGAACCGCGGGTTCGTCACGCGTTCGGGGGCGGCGTACAGCAGCACCAGGCGGCCGCTGATCATTTCGCGCTCGACGCTTTGCGCGGCGTCGCCCGACAGCGATGAATTGAGGAACGCGGCATGCACCCCCAGCTCCTCGAGCGCGCCGACCTGGTCGTGCATCAGCGCGATCAGCGGGCTCACGACCAGCGTCACGCCGCGGCCGGCGCGGTGGCGCGCGATCGCCGGCACCTGGTAGCACAGGCTCTTGCCGCCGCCGGTGGGCATCAGCACCATCGCATCGCCGCCGGCCACCACCGTCTCGATGATCTGCTGCTGTTCACCACGGAACGCGCTGTAGCCGAAGACCTCCTGCAAGATCGCGTGCGGATCTTGCGCCGCACCCGGTTCGCGGGCGGCGACCGCCGCCGGACGCGTCGTCGGCAGGGAATCGAAATCGTAGTCGTCGTCGAAATCGGACACGGGAAAGGCCGGAGTTGCCGCGCGAAAGGCGTGCGGCATCGTCAGGAGGACGCTGGCGCGCGATCGGATCAGGCCGCCATGGTACAGGGCCCCGCGGACATCCCGGGGATGCGAAAGCGCCGATTCCGGGTTCGAGGCACGCCCGGCGGAGCCCGAAGCCGCGGCAGGGGCGGCGGATACGCGCGCCAAACCGCCCGATCCGCGCCGGGCTTCTCAGCGGCATGTCGGCATAATCCGGGGTTGCGAACCGGGCGCCGCCCGGGTTCGCCACACCGATTCAATGCGCCGCCCTCGCCGGCGGCCGGCCACGGGGAGCCGTCCCCATTTTCTGGAGCACGCCATGGCGTCAGTCAACAAAGTCATCCTCATCGGCAACTGCGGGCGTGATCCCGAGGTGCGCTATACGCCCAGCGGCACCGCGATCTGCAACGTCTCGGTCGCCACCTCCAGCCGCCGCAAGGACAAGGCCAGCGGCGAGAGCATCGAAGACACGCAATGGCACCGCGTCACTTTCTACGACCGGTTGGCCGAAATCGCCGGCGAATATCTGAAGAAGGGCAAACCGGTCTACATCGAAGGTCGCCTAAAATACGGCAAATACACTGATAAAGACGGGATCGAGCGCAACACGGTCGATATCGTCGCCGAACAGATGCAACTGCTCGGCGGCCGGGATGGCGGCGGTGACGACGGCGGCTACAGCCGCGGCGGGCGCGACATGGGGGACGATGGCGGCGAACGTGCGTCCCGCCCGGCGGCGCGTCCGGCGCCCGCGCCGTCTCCGCGCCCGGCACCGAAATCGTCGACCGGCTTCGACGACATGGACGACGACATTCCGTTCTGACCGACGACGAACTTCGCATCCAGCGGCATCGCTTCGCATCCGTCGGGAACGGTTGCCTGGGTGCCTGCAAGATGGCATGGCCCGGTTCGGGTGGCGTACGACGCTCACCCGCTGCCGCGGTGGACGTGCTCATCGTAGCCGTCATGGAAGGCCATGATGACAATAATCGTTCCGAAGTGCATCACCGACTGTTTCTTTCCCGAACGAGCTGCGGATCCTGAAAAGGCCGCTGTCGCGTCCGAGCGGAAGCATCTGGAGGGCAGCCGATGTTCGCCGCCGGTGCTGCGCTTTCTGTGCCGTGGCGATCAATCGCCGCCGTCGCTCGCCGAGCCGGGAAGCGCCGACGGCGAGCAGGCCCCGCGGCCGGCGAAACAGTCGACGCGCAAACTGAGGAAGAGCGAATCCCAGATCCCGCAGTCCGTGCGTTTGGCGATGCAGACGAAGCGGGCCATGGCGAAAAATGGTTCCGGGCTCGACGGATCTCCGTTGCGCGGCAAGGCGGATTCCGACGAGTGGCTGTCGGGAACGGAGTGCTCCGAGAAATCGCTGAGCGATTCGAAGGAGTGGCCGCATCGGAAAAGCTGGGGCACCGACGCAAGCTCGGAATTGGGCAAGCCCGATCCGCGGATGGCGCAGCTCAAATCCTTGCGGGTCCTGCGCGCGAAGTTTCAGGGGATGTCCGAAGGCCGATCGATTTCGGACCGAGACCTTTTTCCCAAAGACTTTTCCGTCGCCCATATCGCCAAGGCCTCGATGGCGACCCGGCTGGCGAAGCTGAAGGGCCCCACACTCACAGCGTTTGAACGACCCCCAAAGAAAGCAGGAATACGCGAGCAGCTTGAAAAGATGAGGGAGTCCGGCGCCTCGGACGGATTCGTCCAATTCCAGCACCGTGATTCAAATGAGCTGATCCAATTCGATCTCAAGGAAGGAGATCGCATTCCAGGCATCGAAGCGCTGAAAAAAGAGGCGCTCGAGCACATGTGCCTTCCGGACCTGTCCGAGGTACTGAGGGGTGGGTCGGACGAAGGCGTCATTCAAATGGTCGGTGACGCCGTGCAGGCGGTGCAGCGCAAGCGCGACGAGATCACCGCGACCGAGCGCAGGGCCTACCGCAAGGTGATACAGAGCCGCGAGAGCGGCCGCAATCCGTTCGGCTCCGGCGGAGAGCATCGCGCACGCAAGATCGGCCTGCAGTATTTCGGCAGCGAACTGTTGCGCTTGAAATCCGAAAGACAGATCAACGGCCCCAAAAATGAAAGGCCGATCGCGGAGGACGGGCTGCCCGAGCTCGACGGTTTGTTCGTCGAATGCAATGAAGACGTCATGAAGGTTTGCCTGAGCGCGCTGCATGAGCGCTGCGGCGGGGACGTGGAAAAATTCTCGCCGGACGATCACATCTTCCACGTCGCGTCGACGCTGAGCCCGGCACTCACGCCGGAGCTTGCGCGCGACGGCATCGCGGAACTGCAGCGGCAGAAACGGGAAGCGCAGAAACAATTGGCCGAGAAGGAGGGACGCCTTCCGCCTCTGGAGCGCGACGAGAACGGCAATGCGTAGCCTACGCCGGCGGCTGGCTCCCTGGAGGCCGGCTTCGGCGGCGGATGCCGGTGGTTTCGTGGTCGAAAGCGGCCCGCGCCCTCACCGACCGGCGGCGCGGTCGACGCCGAAACTGAACACCAGCGCCGCGTCGACGACCGACGCATCGAGTCCACCGCGCGCGGATTTGATCTTGCCGCCGCCGACGCGCAACGACAGCGAATCGGTCAACGCGACGTCGGCATAGCCGCGGCCTTGCACGACCTTGCCGCCCCCCGTATCGACGCCACCGCCACCGGCGGCGCCGCCGAACGCTTCGGCACCGACGCGCAACCTGGACGCGACCGGCCACTGAACCCCGACGCCGAACAGCCCCACCGTGTAGGCCCCGGCGCCGCCGGCGAACGCGCTGTGCGTTTGCGCGCCGACGTAGAGCATCGGGGCGATGAATCGATTGACCTGCAACGTGACGGCGTCCAGCGCTTGCGTGCGTCCGTTTTTGCGCGCGGCGCGGTAGCGCTCGGCGCCCGCCGAGAATTCAGTGCGCGTCGCTTCGGTCGCGGGCCGCGCATCCCAGCTGTCCAACGGATTCGGCCGCGGCGCGCCCAGGGTCCAATTCATCGACACGGCGAATGATCGAGCGCTGAAATGCGCCCGCCGGGGGGCATCGACCAGCCCGGCTTCGGCGCCGAAACCCAGCGATTCGGTGACGCGCAGCGTCGCGCCGGCCGCGCCTTTCAACAACAGGCCGCCGCCGGTGTCGATCGCGCCGCCGCCGCCGAGGCCGGCCGACGCCCGCACGCCCAAGCTCAGGCGGTGGTCGATGACCGGGAAACGCAGGCCCGCGGTGCCGAGCACTTCGGCGTAGCCGGCGACGCCGCCGGTGGCCGCGCCCGCGGTCTCGATGCCGGCCCACAGCGGCCCGTCGACCGTGCGTTCGGCGCGAACGCCGACGAGGCCGATGGCTTGCGTCATCGGTTGGCCGGTCGTCGACCGCGCGCCGGCGCGCGGCGTTTCGCGGGTGAAGGTCGCGTCGATGCGATCGAAGCCCAGGCCCGTCGCGGCACCATCGGTTTTGGCGCCCGCCTGCAGCGTGGCGATCGGACGGACGCGGAATGACGAGTCGAAAGTCAACATCCAGCCGAACTGGCGCGAGTCGATGGCGCCATTGGGGAAGCGCACCAGGGACCAGGTCGGGCCGGTGTAGAAACCGGGCAGCGCGAAGACGAGGTCGACGTGCGGCCGCACCATCAGCCCGCCGCCGACCGGTGCCTGCCCGCCGCCGCCGCCGCCGGCGAACAGTCCCGCGTCGATGGCCATCCAGGTGTTGAACGGATGCGACCACGCGCCCTCGACGCCGGGCACGAACAATCCGCCGCGCCGGCCTGTCGCCGCGCCGTAGACGGCCGGCCCGGCCCACCATTCGTCGCCGACCGAAAAGAGCGCCGTCATGCCGACCAGGCCCATCCGCTCTCCACCCGGCAGGCGAACGCGCTCGCCGCCCAGGCGCAGGCGCAGATCGGTGTCGGAGGCGAAGGCGCGGGTGGCCGCGGCGTCCGGTGCGGTGGTGGCCTGCGCCAGCGCCGGCCTTGCGTGCAGCGCGAGGCCGCACGCAAGTCCCATGGCGGTGAGCGTGCGGCAAAGGCGGCGTCGACCGGTCGACACCGCGGGATTTGCAGGAACGCAGGAGCGGGAAGGCATGGGCGGATCGACGAGGCGGCGGATCGGGAGGCGCCGATCTTAAGCGGCCCCGGCGGCGGCGCCGCAAGACA
>JBEVLR010000242.1:0-22003 GCA_040509075.1 Burkholderiaceae bacterium
GGCCGCAAAGCAGCGCTGATACCCCGAGCGTCGCAGACCTCCGGCGGGGTGGGGGACGTCGGGACGCTCACGGTTGAGTTGGCGGCGTGCGAGTTCGTCGTCGGTTGCCGACCACGCGTCCTTCAAGACCCGATTCACGCTCGCATGCATGTCTTCGCCCAGGTGCTCCAGGACGTTGCGGCGCTTGTGTTCCTGGCAGCGCTGGATGAGCGCCGTCGCACCGAAGGTCTGGACGATGGCCTTGCGCAGTGCCTTGCCCCCGTCGATCACCCACAGCCGCATGCGCTCGGCATCCAGGCCCCGGTCGATCAGATCCGACAGCAGCGCCGCCACCACGCGCGTGGCCTCGGTCGAACCTTCTCGCAAGCCCAGCACGTGCTTGTTGCCCTGGGCGTCGATGCCCAGCACCAGCAGGATGACGCGGTCACGGAAGTGGATGCCATCGATCATGACCACCGGCAGATCCAGATCGCCCAGTGGCCGTGCCAGCCATTGCGCCAGTTGCTCCTGGCTGAGTTGCACGAAGCGCCGCGACACCGCGCTCTTGGACGCTGCGCGCGGCCGGTGCGCCGCGGCCACCGGCTCCTGCGTGCTGGCGTAGCGACGGGTCGACACGCCGGCCGCAATGGCGGCCATCGTCGCAGCGTCCAGCGGATCGCCGCTGGCGGCCCACTCGAAACTGGGCAAGCACAGCTCGCCCTCGGTCAACGAGCGCGCCCGTGGCCGGCGCACCGCGATGCGCTGGCCACCCAGCACGACCTGGCTGGCCGTGCTGCCGCCGCGCACCGCGCGACGCCGGGCATCGGGCACCCCCTTGGCACCGCACATGGCGATCCGGTCAGCCTCCATCAAGGCCGCCAGAACCTTCTGGCCGGCATCGATGCACAGGCCCAGGAAGGCGTGGCGCACATCGCGCAGCACGCCCTGCACGGGCAACGAGATCTGCACCTGGGCAGCCGGCAATCCCCGCAGCGCGGGCTTCGTGCGAGACTTCATCTCGGTGGTTCCTTTCTTTGCTTGCTAGGCACCTGGATGCTCGCATCCAGGCGAAAGGAACCGCCACCTTCAACTCACACGTTCAACAAACTTCGGGACATCGCCACGTTGGCCCGGACCGTATTGAATTCCGGGAACATTTCGGCCAACGACTCGCTGTAGAGATTCTGCTTGGCCTCCTTGAGGGCGAAGTAGTTGGTCTCGTAAAAGAAGTTCCGGTTGCCCCACAGGGAATGGCGCTCTTCATCCTCCAGCATCTCGGAGAAGTCCTCGGCGCCGGACTGCGCCCCGCGCATCACATCGAAGCGATAGCCCACGTAGCCGGCGAAAAGCTCGTCTGAGTCCTTGCCGGTGAGCACGACCTTGACGCCACGCTCTCGCACACTTTCCGACAGGGCCAGCGAACAGGTGTTGTAGGACTCCTTCAGCGTAAGCGGCTCGGCATCCCATCTTGAGAGCGCGTTGCGAGCCAGGAATGATGTCCATCTGACTCTGGCGCTCGGCCACTGAGGGCGTCCTCAGTTAACGCGCAAAGCGCCCTTACTTTTGGGGGTATACACATCCGCAAAACCTGGCAAGAATTGTCCCCATTCGCTGGGGGACTTGCAAAACGATCTTCCACAGGAAGCGCCCGCCGGAGCCGCGGGGACGACGGATTCCGTAATCCGGCGGTGAGGGTGTGTGTCGAGCGGGCGTCGGAGAACGTGTTGCCGGCGCCTCGCGGGTGCGAATGGGTCGCTCGGCGCGTATATGCTGTATTTCAATGTTGTTTGATAGGGGAGTTATCATTACAAAAAATATAAACAGGGCTGAATTGCTCGAAAGGACGAAGTCGCTGACGCCGCAGCAACGGGCGGCCCTGATCGAGAAACTGCAGACCGGCAGCGGTATTCACAACCAAGCGGGCAGCGCCAGCACTGTCAGGCGAGACACCGGCATTCCCCTGTCGATGGCCCAGTCCGCCATGTGGCTGCATGACCGCCTGAATCCCGGGGCCGCCACTTATAACGTCAATTTGTGCTACCGATGGAATGGCGTCCTCGACGTCGAAGCGTTCCGCATGGCCTTGCGAGACCTGATCCAGCGGCATGAAGTACTCAGGACGAGATTCGTTCGCAACCAGCAAGGCCGTACGGAGCAGCAGGTTCTCGGCGACGTCGAGCCTAGCTTGGAAGTGCTCGATTTTCGGGATGATGCCGATTCCGACGCGTTCGCCAACGCCGTCTCGAAACTGGCCCGTTTGTCCAGGGGCGCCTTCGACCTGGAAAAAGGCTCCCTTTTCCGCATCTATGTCGCACGGATGCGAGACGAGTCGCCGATCCTTCTCCTTTCCTTGCACCACATCATCTGCGATGGCGCATCGGTCTCGATGCTTCTGAGCGAACTCGGCACCTTGTATGCCGGCAGGCGGCTCCAGCAGGCACCCCGCCTGCCGCCCCTCAAGGCGCAGTACCAGGATTTCGCTACCCGCCAGTCGGAATGGCTGAAAAGCGCCGAGTACGCTGGCCAGTTGAACTACTGGCGGCAGCAGTTGCTCGGCATGCCGAGGACGGAACTGTTCTCCCAGCGCCAACGCACGACCGAGCGCAAAGGTAATGGCGCGCGCTTCCAGCTCGCGATGTCGAAAGACGCCGCCGCGATGCTTGAGCGGTTCTCCAAGCAGGAGAAGGTCACCAATTTCGTCGTGCTGTTGGCGGCCATCAAGGCCCTGCTGAAGCGACACGTACCCGATGAGGACATCGTCGTAGGCGTGCCTTTCGCAGGCCGCGTGGATCCGGCCTTTGAGACCCTGATCGGCCCCTTCATCAATCCCTTGCCCTTGCGCACCAGCCTGCAAGGCGATCCCACGTTCAGGGAACTGGTCGGATTAGTCAAGACCACCGTGGTCGGCGCCTTGACGCACCAGCAAGTCCCGTTCGACAAGTTGCTCGAAGAGCTGAAGCCCCATCGCGAGCCCGGGCAGACCCCGCTTTTCCAGATCCTGGTGAATCCGTTCGGCACGCCGACGGAAATAGAGAGCTTCCAGGAACTCAGCTCCGGGCCGGACTTGAAGGACAGCCTGACGGTCAAGTTCGATCTCTCCATCTTCATCGGGGTCTCGGCCGCCAGGCCGAAGATCAACGCCTACTACAACAAGGACCTGTTCGATGCGGGGTTCATCGAAGGCCTGATCGAGCAATGCCTCAGGCTCTTGTACGAAGCCCTGGAAAAGCCCGACGTCCCGATCTCGTCCTATCTGCAGGCGCCAATCGCCCTCGTGCGGGAAGACCTGGCCGCGAGAAACCAGCTCCGGGCGACGATCGAGCAGCCTGAGCCTCCGGCCTCCGCGTCGATCGCCGACCTGTTCGCGCAACAAGCGCAGTCCCACGCGTCGCGGTTGGCGCTGAATTGGGAGGGCAGACATTGGTCGTACGCGGAACTCCTGTCCAGGACGCAGGCCGTGTCCGCGTATCTGTCGGGCAAGGGCGCATCGCCCAAGCGCGTGGGGTTGCTGGGCAAGAACGGTGGACCGATGATCGCCGCCATGCTGGGAACGCTGGGCGCGGGCGACATCTTCGTGCCGCTGGATCCCTTGAGCCCCGACGAGCGGCTGGCGCACGTCATCCGCGACGCCTCCATCTCCATCGTGTTGTCCGCGAGCGAATTCGCGGACCGCCTACGGGCAGGCGACCTGCCGGTGGAGGTCGTGGAGGTCGAGGCCTTGCTGGAGGCGCCACGGGCCGATGCGCGGCGGGATTTCCTGGCCACGTCCAGCGACCTCGCCTACCTCCTGTTCACGTCGGGATCCACCGGCAAGCCCAAGGGCGTCGTCCAATCCCACGGCGGTGCGATTCATCACGCGAACGTCTACACGAGGGCGCTAGGCATTACGCCCGACGACAGATTGAGCCTGATCGCTTGGTATGGCTTTGACGCGGCGCTGATGGACATCTTTGGCGCCCTGCTGAACGGCGCTTCGCTCCACATCGTCAACGTGCGGGAAAAAGGCCCGGCGGCCGTCGCGGACCTCATCCACACGGCCGGCTTGAGCATCGTGCATCCGACGCCGACAGTGTTCAGGTACCTTCTGAAATCGGTGTCCGGAACGGACAACTTCAAGCAGGTGAGGGCCGTCGTCCTGGGGGGCGAGGAGGCCTTGAAGTCCGACCTGGAACTGTTCAAGTCGCATTTCCCTCCTGGTGCCGTCCTGGTGAACGGATTGGGCCCGTCGGAATCCACGACCGCGTTGCAATTCTTCATGAATCACGCGACGCCCGTCGCCGGGGGCGGCCTCCCGGCCGGTTATCCCGTCGACGACACCGAGATCAAGGTACTGAACCGTTCGGGCCAGGAGGTCGGCGTCGGCGCCACAGGCGAACTCGTCATCGTCAGTCGAGGCGTGGCCCAGGGATATTGGGAGCTTCCGGAGCTGACCGCGAAGGTCTTTTCCGACGCGGCCGATGGAACGTCGCGGCGCGTCTACAGGACCGGCGACATGTGCCGCCGTCTGAGCAGCGGCGCGATCGAATTCAGCGGCCGCCGGGACGGCCAGATCAAGATCCGTGGGCAACGCATCGACCTTGGCGAAATCGAGTCCGTGCTGGCCCGGCACCCCGGAGTCAAAAGCTGCGCCGTCGCGTTGACCGGAACGACGCCGCTTTCCGCGGAGAGCGTCCTGGTCGCCTACTGGGTTCCTCAAGCAGGAGGCGCGCAAGACGCCGGATTGAGGGACTTCCTCAAGGAGAAGTTGCCGGCGCACATGGTTCCCGCCGAATTCTGCTTGCTGAAGGAAATGCCTTTGCTGTCGAACGGCAAGCTCGACCGCAAGGGGTTGCCGCCAGTCAGCGCGAGGAAGCAGGCGCCGCAGTCGCGCAGGCCGAAGCTCTCGACGCGGACGGAGCAGGTGGTCTGGGACGCCTGGTCCGTGGCCTTGAAATCCGAGGCGTTTGGCGTCGACGACAAATTCTTCGACATCGGCGGGCATTCCCTGCTGGTGGTGGAGGTCTGCGATCTGATCAGCTGGGAGTTGAAGAAGCGCATCGAGTTGATCGAGATGTTCAAGTTTCCGACGGTCGGCAGCCTAGCGAGGAACATCGACGAGTTGCTCGCCAGGAACCTGCTCGCCGCGGCCGACTGAGGCGCCTGCCCGCCTGGGCCGCCGCGATCCCGATACCCTTTCACCGAGAGTTCAAAAGAAAACCCCATGAATTCTTCGCAGTCCGAAAAATTCAACCTGAACCACGATATCGCCGTCGTCGGAATGACCGGCCTGTTCCCCGGCGCGAATTCCGTCGAGGAGTTCTGGAAAAACATCCTCGCCGGCAAGGAGAGCATCTCGTTCTTCTCGCCTGAAGAATTGGCGGCTGCGGGGGTGTCGCAAAAACGGATGGTGGACGGCCGATTCGTCGCCGCCCGCGGGCGCATCGGCGGCGTCCAGGATTTCGACGCCGGATTCTTCGGCTACGCACCCAGGGAAGCCGAGGTGATGGATCCGCAGCAGAGGCTCTTCCTGGAGCAGTCCTGGAAGGCCCTGGAACTGGCGGGCTACGATCCCGAGTCCTATCCCGGGCGCATCGGCGTCTTCGGATCGATCGGACACAACGCCTATTTCACCAACTACGTCTCCCGCACCAAGCGCGACAAACTCGCCAGCTTGATGGAGATCGCGGTCGCCAACGACAAGGACCACCTGGCGACCCGCGTGGCCTACAAGCTCAACCTGCGCGGGCCGGCGCTCACCATTCAGTCGACCTGTTCCAGTTCCCTGTCGGCCATCTGCATCGCCATGCAGAACATTCTGTCCGACGAGTGCGACATGGCGCTGGCCGGTGGTGTCTCGATTTCCGTGCCCGAGGTGCGGGGCTACATATTCCACCCCGGGGGCATTCTTTCTCCCGACGGGCGCTGCCGGCCGTTCGATGCTGCGGGGCAGGGGACTGTCTTCAGCAACGGCCTGGGCACCGTGGTGCTGAAAAAGCTTTCCGCCGCCATGGCGGACGGGGACACCATCCACGCCGTCGTGAAAGGCGCCGCGCTCAACAACGACGGTTCCCGGAAAATCGGCTACACCGCGCCCAGCTACCTGGGGCAGGCCGACGTCATCGAGCGGGCCCAGGCTCGTGCCGGCGTCCGCGCATGCGAGATCGGCTACGTCGAAGCCCACGGCACCGCCACCAAGCTCGGGGATCCGATCGAGATTTCCGCCTTGAGGAAGGCGTTCGACAGCCAGGGTGCCGGTGGCAAGGCGGGTCATTGCGCGTTGGGCGCGGTGAAGTCGAACCTTGGCCACCTCAACAGCGCGGCCGGCGTGGTCGGATTCATCAAGGCCGCCCTCGTCGTTCGCGAGGGGCTGATTCCGCCGCACCCGAACTTCGAGACACTCAACCAAGCCATCGAGCTCGAAGGCAGCCCGTTTTTCATCAGCAAGGAAAAGTCGGCATGGGCCGAAAGCCTGCCGCACAGGTATGCCGGGGTCAGTTCTTTCGGCATCGGCGGAACGAACGCCCACATCGTGCTGTCTGAGCCGCCGCCGCGGGTCGTCGCCCCGGCCCTGCCGCGCCGGGAGTGGTCCGTCTTCCCCATGTCGGCGGCCAGCCTGCCGGCCTTGCACGAAGCCGTCTCCGCAATGCGCAGGCATCTGGCGGAATGGCCGCAAGCGATCGATTCGGTCGCCCATACGCTGCAGTCGGGAAGAAAGCACTTCGGTAGACGGTTCGCGGTGGCGTACCGCGAGAAGGCGGACGTTATGGCGTCGCTGGATCGCCGGCTAGACGACGTCGAACTGCCGCTGGACGAGGTCGCCGACGGAACGGTCTTCATGTTCCCCGGCCAGGGCAGCGTCCGCTTGGGCGCCACGAAGGCGCTGTACGACCAGGAGCCCACCTTCCAGCAGGCGCTCGATCGGTGCGCCGCCCTGTTCTCGAAGCAGTTCGACCTCGACTTCGACATCAGGAAGGAACTCCACGCCCAGGAGGCCGGAAACGGGAACGGCAACCTGGACGAAACCCTAGTCTGCCAGCCCGTCATCTTTTCCGTCTCGTATGCGCTGGCCCAGTTGTGGCTGTCGTGGGGTATCCAGCCGACCGCCATGCTGGGCCACAGCGTCGGCGAATACGTGGCGGCCGTCCTGGCGGGTGTCTTCGAGCTCGAGGATGCCGTCCAGATCCTAGCTTCCCGGGCGAAGCTGATGCATAAACTGCCGCGCGGCGGGATGATGTCCGTTTCCATGGCAGCCCATGCCGCCGATGTCTTGATCCAGGAGTCCGGCCTGCCGCTGGACGTGGCGGTCGTAAATGGCCCCGAGGTTTGCGTGTTGTCCGGCGACAAGGCCGTCTTGCAGGAGTTTGCCGGGCACCTTGCGGAGCGGGGCATCGAAGGGCAGATGCTGCGCGTATCGCATTCTTTCCATTCTAGGGCGATGCGGCCCATCGTGCCCGCGCTGCTGCAAGCGTTCTCCGGGATCCGGCTCCAGGCGCCGAAGATTCCTTTCCTGTCCAACGTGACAGGAGATTGGATGACCGAGAAGGACGCCACGAATCCGGAATACTGGACGGATCATCTCGTCCGTGCCGTGCAATTCGATGCCGCGTTGACCCGCCTGCTGGACCGACCAGCGACCCTGCTGCTCGAGGTGGGCGCCGGGCAGGTGCTTTCGGGCCTGCTCAGGTCTCGCCAGGACACCCGGTTGCATGTGATCGTGAGCTCGATGCCGCACGCGCGCAGCCAGGACGGCGAATCAAGGACCTTGGCCTCGGCGCTGGGCCGCCTGTGGCAAGCCGGCGCCCGCGTCGACTGGGCCGCCTATGCGTTCCAGCGGCAGGAACAACGGGTGCCGCTGCCGACCTACCCTTTCCAACGCAGCGCTTACTGGGTGGAGGCGGGCGCCGGTACGTCCATGCCGGAAGGGCCGGGAGCGGCGGTCGACGAGCGCAAGCCCCGTGCCCTGGCGTCTGCGCCGCTCGACAGCCTTTTCCACAACGTGGTCTGGAAACAATCCCAGGGCATGTCGTCGGGATCGAGATTGAAGAATTGGTTGGCCGAGCCCAGGCGCTGGCTGTTGCTGGCGGATGCCCATGGCGTCGGTACTGCCCTGCGGGAGGAACTTTCCGCCCACGGGCACGACGTCATCCTCGTCGAGCGGAGGCCGGGTTTCGAGAAGCTTGGTTCCGGGGGCTACGCCGCGAGCGGCCAGGCTTCCTCGGACGACTTCGCCAGGGTGATCGAGGACCTGAAGCAGGAGGAACGGCTTCCGAACCAGGTCGTCAACCTGTGGGGGGTCTCCCCGTCCCAGGACCGCGACACGCTGATGGCGAGCGTTTATTGGAGTTCCATCCAGATCGTGCGTGCCTTAGAGCGCGTGAAGTCGACCAGGCCCCTCCATCTCACCTCGGTCTTGAGCGGCTTGCACCCACTGTCCGACGCCGATGCGATCGAACCGTTGAAGAGCCTCGCGACGGGGCCCGCCAACGCGTTGCCGCGCGAGCATGGGAATGTCGCCTGCCGCACCATCGACATCGCGATTCCGCGCTCGCCGGCGGCCCTGCGGGAGAGTGTCCTCGGTATTCTCGCGGAGATCGCGGTCTGGCCGGCCGAGACCACCTGCGCATTGCGGCGCCATGGCCGTCGCTGGATCCGCACGATCGAACCGATCGGCCTGCCCCCCGTGCCTTCGGAATTGGCGAAGACTGAGGAGGTGTATCTGCTGACGGGTGGAACGGACGGCATCGGCCTCTCGTTGGCGGAGCACCTGTGCCGGACGCGCGGCGCGCGTGTCGCGCTCCTGGATCAGCGAGCCTTGCCCGAAAAGGCGGCGTGGCGGTCGGTCATCGAAGCCGGCGGCGATGCGACGCTGGTGGATCTCCTGGGTCGCTTGCTGCGGCTGGAGCAACAGGGCGGCGGCTTGGAGGTGTTCTCCGGCGACGTCGCGGACGAGGCGTTTACCCGCCAGGTCGTCGAGCAAGTCTTCGCGGCATGGGGTCGGCTGGACGGGGTGGTGCATGCCGCGGAAGTCGCGGGATCCGGTCCCGCGGCCACGGCCTCCGTCGAGAAAACCGAGGCGGTCTTCAAGCCCAAGGTCGACGGTGCCGGTGCGTTGCTGCGCGCATTGCGCGGCCGTCCGGTCGGATGGCTGGCATTGTGCTCGTCGAGCGTCGCGTTGCGGGGAGACCAGGGCGATGCGGATGATGTCGGTGCCAATGCCTTCCTGGACACGCTGGCATCGACCGCCGACGAGGAATTTCCCGTCGTGTCGATCGATTGGCCCACTTGGGCCGAGATCGGATCGGCCGTGAAGGACAGCTCTGGCGCGGGCGGAGGCATTTCTCTCGACAAGAGCTTCTCCGTTTCGCAAGCCATCGCTGCGTTCGACAGGATCCTCGCCTCGGGCTGCAGGAATGTCGTCGTTTCGCCGTCCGCCTTGGCGCTGAACACCACCGCTGCGATCAAGGAAGCGCGCGTCGTTCGGCATCCCGTCCCGGCCGACGGGGCGCCTGCCGTGAAGCAGCGCAAGAAGCATCCCCGCCCGGCCCTGGATTCGACGTATGTCGCTCCGTCGAACCCGATCGAAGAGAAGGTGCACGCCCTGTGGTCCGACCTGCTCGGCATTGAGTCGATCGGCGTGCAGGACAATTTCTTCTCCCTCGGTGGCCATTCCCTGATGGCGGTCCGGCTCACCTCCCGGATTCGGGAAAGCTTCCAGCTCAATTTCGATCTGGAGGATTTCTTCGTGCGGCAAACCATTGAGGAGGCTTCCGAGCTGTTGCTTTTCAGGAGCGCGGAGCATCTGGACGATGACGCATTGAGCACTCTGCTGGAGGAATTGGAAGCGGCTTCGCCGGCGGCGAATTCCAGGGGGCCTTGCCCGTGAGTGACGCCGCGAAATGGCTGTCGGTGCTGCATGGCGGAGAGTCGCCGAAGGTGCGCCTGCTCTGTATTCCCTATTCTGGGGCCGACGCACACGCCTTCGCGTCCTGGAAGGTCTACATGCCGCCGGAGGTGGAGTTGGTCGCCGTGCATTTGCCCGGTCGCGGCAAGCGCCTCGGGGAGCCGCGTGACGCCGCCCTGGAGGATATCGCCGACAGCATCGCCGGCACGCTTCAGGCCATGCAGCCGCTGCCGACGGTGATGTTCGGGCACAGCCTGGGTGGGCTGCTGTGCTACGAGACGGCGCGCCGCGTGGAAGCGGCCTTCGCGCCGGGCCTGTTGCGGCATGCCTTCTTTTCCGGATGCCGCAGCCCGGCCTATCACGTCGACAAACTGCCGGCCGATGCCGACGACCTGTTGGACGAGTCGATACGCCGGCGCATCCGCCGTTACAAAGGCACGCCGTCGGCAGTGCTCGACGATCCCGAGGCTCTGGAACTGTTCCTTCCGCTCCTGCGCGACGACTTCCGGATGATCGAGCGTTATCGCCCGGTCTCGCCCGCGCCCTTGAAGGCGCCGGCGACGGTGTTCGTGGGCACGGAGGAATCGATCACGGACGAAGAGGTCGCCCAATGGGCCTCGTTCACGGAAGGTGGCTTCTCCAGCCGCCGCATCGTGGGCGGGCACTTCTTCATCAAGAGCAATCGGACCGTGGTGGTGCGGCGTCTTTTTGCCGAGATCGAGGCGACGACGGGAATCCGCCACCGCCCCGCCAAGCCGGTGAAAGCCATCGCGATGGATCGGCATGCATAGAATTTCCAGACGACGACATGCCAGGGAAGTCGCGGCCGGGACGACCGCCGACGCCCTCGCGGCACAGGGGACGAAAGGACGCGAGGGGGATGGGCGTGGCGCGCGTCCCGCATCGACATCCTTCCTGGCCGCCCCGTTCGGCGAATTGTTCGCCGGTCATCGGGGAACGTACGCCGCATTGGTTCTGGCATCGCTCGTGACCTTGGCGATGACGGTGCTGCCCTCGTTCGCGATGGGCGTGGTCATCGACACCGCGTTCGCCACGCATTCGCGGCGGCAGCTGATGACCATCATGGGCACGCTGCTCCTGGTGCATGTCGTGCGGCTGGTCACGGAACGTGCCAGCGAGCGCCTGTCTTCCCGCGTGCGCAAGCGCAACGAGGAAGCGTTGATGGCCAGGCTTGTCGAGCGCCTTGCGCGAGCGCCGCTCATGGTGGTCGAGGCCAAGTCCCCGGTCACGATCAACAACCGCCTGAATGCCATCAAACGCATCGTCGGGTTCTACGTCGACTGGTACGTCTTGGCGCTGTCTCGGCCGCTGTTCTTCGCGCTCGTGCTGGGCTGGCTGGCGTTCGAGAGCCGCCTGCTGACCTCGGCCATCCTGGTGATGACGCTGGTGTACGTCCGCCTGTACTGGCTGTCCAGCCAGAAGCTGCGCATGTGCTTCGCGCGCGAGTCCGAGCAGGCGGAGGCGCGCGCCGCCGCGCTGCACGAGTTCACCCAGGCACTCGGCACCCTGCATATCGTGCGCCGCGTGCGGTCGTTCTACGAGGGCCTGGCCGCGAAAGGCCGGGAAGACGACTGCGAAGCGGGCGGCGACGATCCCGACGCTCAAGGGGCCGCGTCCGGGCCCTGGCTCTCCCACTTGACGAAGACCTATTCCAGCGCGGCTTTCATCGTCGTGTTCTCGCTCGGGGGATGGCAGGTCATCGGAGGCGAACTCAGCGTCGGCCACCTGATCGTCGTCAACGTGGTGTTCCGTCGCATCCTGGCGGAAACGCGCGTGCTGATCGCGCGCATCCGGCGCTACTACCGCACGGCCGCCTCGGCGGAGATGATCGGCCGGCTGCTCGACGACCTCGCTCCGCCGCAAGACGAGGCACCCGTCGAAGACCAGGATCGCGCCCGCGTGCCGGCGTTCGAGCGCATCGTGTTGCGGGGCGTCGGCCTGCGACGCGCCAAGGCCGACGCGCCCGTGCTGTCGGACGTCGGATTGGAGATACGGCGCGGGCAGTTCGTGGCCGTGGTAGGCCCTTCCGGCGGCGGCAAGACGACCTTGCTCAAGATGATCGGCCGCCTGTATGCGCCGACGTCGGGCAGTGTCGCCTTCGTGGGTGGCGAGGGCTCCGAGGGCCTCGCCTACGTCTCGGCCGGTGACACGGTCTTCAACTTCAGCGTGCACGGCAACATCGCCCCCTTCGGCGACGCCACGCGTGAGCACGTCACCGCCGCGGCGCGGGCCGCGCTTGCGGACGACTTCATCGCGAGCCTGCCCCAGGGCTACGATACCCTGCTGGGCAGCCAGGGCCTCAGCCTCTCCCAAGGCCAGAAGATGCGCCTGAGCCTAGCGCGTGGGTTCGCGTCGCAAGCCGGCCTGCTACTGATGGACGAACCCACGAGCCCGCTCGATCCCGCCATCGAGCGACGATTCCTCGACCAGTTGCGCGAATTCCGTGGTCACAAGACCATCGTGATGGTCACGCACCGGCCGGCGCCGGCGCTGGAGGCCGATGTTGTCGTCGTCGTGCAGGCCGGACGGGTAGTCGAATGCGGCGCGCCCGCCGCCTTGCGGGCGGATGCCCGCAGCGCCTTCTCCCTGTGGTGCCGCGACAGCGTCGCGGACGCCCCCCAGGAATCGCCGGAACCGGGGTGCGACCTGCCGAGCCCGTGGGCTGCGGGTGTGGCCTGAACGCCCCGCACGCACGGGGCATCGGCATTCCGCCGCCGGCCTCCCGATCCGGCGGCTCCCGATGCCTCGCGGGCTGGCCAGATTCTCTTTTCCTGAATGTCGATGATGAAAAATTCCCGTTGGCTCTGGGTGGCCGCCGCCGCCGCCGCGCTCGGCGTGGCCGCCACAACGCTGCACCCTCCGGTCCAGGCGAAGGCCGACGCGCAGGCCGCCGTGGCCTTGCCCGTGGGGACGGCGCCGGCCCGGTTGCGCGACGTCGAGCAGACCCTCGACGCGCTCGGGACCGTCGTCCCCACACGCTCGGTCAAGCTGCGCCCCCAAGTGGCGGGCCAACTGCTGGCGACGCACTTCAACGAAGGCGGCAAGGTCGCCAAGGGCCAGGTGCTGGCGGTGATCGACTCGCGTGAACTGGCCGCCAGGCTCAAGCAGGCGCAAGGGGTTCTGCAGCGGGACCAGGCCCTGCGCAAGAACGCCCGCCTCGACCTCGGGCGCGACAAGGCGGCGGTGCGCGACGGCTCGGCCACGCAGCAGGCGCTGGACACCCAGCAGTCACTGGTCGAGCAACTGGACGGCACCGTGCTCGCCGACCAGGGCGCGATCGACGAGCTCAAGGTGCAGATCGGCTACACCCGCCTGCGATCGCCCGTGGCGGGGCGGATCGGGCTGCGCCAGATCGACGCGGGCAACATCGTCGGGACGGACGACGCGAGCGTCATCTCCACCGTCGACACGGTCAAGCCGATCGAGGTCGCCTTCACGCTGCCGCAGGAGCAGATCCAGCGCGTCCTGGGCGCGTGGCGCCGCGACAAGACGCTGGCGGTGTCGGCCTACGACCGCGACAAGCGCCATCTCCTGGCGCGCGGCAAGCTCTTCGCGATCGACAACCACGTCGACCCGACGACGGGCACGATCAGCCTGAAGGCCCGGTTCGCCAACGAGCACGGCCGCCTGATCCCGAACGAATTCGTGAACGCGCGCCTGTTGGTCGGCACCTTGCACGATGCCCTGGTGGTGCCGGCGGCGGCTGTTCGCCACGGTCGCGGCGGCGACTTCCTCTACACCGTCGGCGCGGACAACCGCGCCATCTTCCACCGCATCGACCGCGGGCCGGCGTCGCGGGACGATCTCGTTGTCGAGGCGTCCGACCTCCATGCCGGCGACGTCGTCGTCGTCGAAGGCGCTGACCGGCTAGAGAACGGCGTCCTAGTCGTCCCGCACCCCCACGTCGCCAAGGCCCGGCCACGCGGTGGCGAGCCCGGCGCCGCCACGCCGGAGGACGCCGCCGCGTCGTCCGCCGTGCTTCGCGCGGCGCCGGAGCCTGAGCCGGCCTCGGGCTCCCGTGAAGCCGACGACGAGGCGCCAGCGTCCGGAACCGAATCCCGGCCCGAGACGAGGCGCGCCTCGTCGCCAGGCGCGGGCGCGCCCGTGGAAGACGGCGCCGAAGCGGACGGCGCGCAGTGAACCTCTCGCGCCCCTTCATCGACCGCCCGATCGCGACGCTGCTGCTGATGGTCGCGTTGGTACTCTGCGGCGCGCTGGGGTATGCGCTGCTGCCGGTCGCGGCGCTGCCCGAGGTGTCCTTCCCCTCTTTGCAGGTGCTGACGAGCTATCCCGGCGCGAACCCGGAGACGATGAGCGCCAACGTCACCGCGCCGCTGGAGCGCCGTCTCGGGCAGATGGCCGGCCTGCAGCAGATGAACTCGACGAGTTCGGAGGCGCTGTCGGTCATCACGCTGCAGTTCTCGCTCGGGGTCTCGCTCGACATCGCGGAGCAGGAGGTTCAGCAGGCCATCAACGCCGCGGGCAAGCTCATGCCGCGGGACCTGCCCGCCCCGCCGACCTACAGCAAGATCAATCCCGGCGACGCCCCGATCCTCACCCTGGCCCTGGGGTCGGACCAGATGGCGTTGACGCAGGTGGAGGACATCGCCGACACCCGGCTGGCCCAGAAGCTGGCGACGGTCGAGGGCGTGGGCAAGGTCTCGCTCGAAGGCGGGCAGCGCCGCGCCATCGTCATCGAGGGCAATGGCCAGGCGCTGGCGGCCATGGGGCGCTCGCTCGAGACGCTGCGCACCGCCGTCGGCAACGCGAACCAGAACCTGCCCAAGGGCAGCGTCGACGCGGGCCCGCAGTCCTACGGGATCGGCGGCAACGACCAGCTCGTCACGCCGTCCGAGTACCGGCACCTGATCGTCGACGCGACGGCCGGCCGGACGGTGTCCATGGCCTCGGTGGCCCGCGTGGCTGAAGGGCCCGAGACCGCGCGCGAAGGCGCCTGGAGCAACGGCACGCGCATCATCGAGCTGGACATCCATCGCCAGCCGGGCGCCAACGTGATCGAGGTCGTCGACCGCGTGCGCGCGCTGCTGCCCAGCCTGCAGGCCAGCCTGCCGGCGTCGGTGAGGCTGGAGGTGCTGGTGGACCGCACCGAGTCGATCCGCGCTTCGGTGCGCGACGTGCAATGGGAACTCGTGTCGGCGGTGGCGTTGGTCGTCATGGTCATCTTCGTGTTCCTGCGCAACGTCCCGGCCACCTTGATCCCGGCCCTGAGCGTGCCCGTCACGCTCGTCGGGACGCTCGCCGTCGTCTACGCGCTGGGCTTCAGCCTCAACAACCTGACCTTGATGGCGCTGACCATCGCGACGGGCTTCGTCGTTGACGACGCGATCGTGGTGCTCGAGAACATCGTCCGCCACCTCGAGGCCGGACGGGGGCGGCTCGAGGCGGCGCGCGAAGGGGCGCGGCAGATCGGGTTCACGATCGTGTCGCTGTCGCTGTCGCTGGTGGCCGTGATGATCCCGCTGCTGTTCATGCAGGGCGTCGTGGGGCGCCTGTTCCGCGAGTTCGCGTTGACGCTCTCGGTGACCGTGTTCGTGTCGGCGGCGGTCTCGCTGACGTTCACGCCCATGCTCTGCGCCCACCTGCTGCGCGGTGCCCACGCCGGGCCGGGCGGCGAGACCGGCCCCGCCTGGCTCGACCGCCTGCAGCGCGGCTACGTGCGCCTGCTCGCCGCGGTGCTCGCGCGGCCGGTGGCGACGATGGCCGTCGTCTCGGCGACGATCGCCCTCAGCGCCGTGGTGCTGCTGGCCTTGCCCAAGGGCCTGTTCCCGCAGGAGGACACCGGCCTGCTGGTCGGCTTGATCGAGGCCGATCCAGGCGCCTCGTTTTCCGCGATGGTGGATACCCAGGCCCGCATCGTCGACGACCTTCGCCGCGACCCGGCCGTCGAGCAGGTGTCGTCCTTCGTCGGCGCCGACCCGTTCAATCTGACGCTCAACCAGGCCCGGCTGCTGATCCGCCTGAAGCCTTTCGGCACCCGCCCGGACGCCGCCACGGTGCAGGGCCGCCTGCTGCGCGCGCAAGCCGGCGGCGCCGGCGCGCGGCTGTTCCTCCATGCCTTGCAAGACCTCGCGCTCGATACGCAGGGTGGCATGACGGACTTCCGTGTCGGCCTGCAGGCCGGGCGCCAGCGGTCGCTGTCGCGGACGCGGGACGATCTCGATGCCGCGCTGCGCCGCGACCCGGTCTACGCCGGCCTATTCAGCCAGACGCTGCAGACCGGCGAGCAGGTCACGCTGGACTTCGACCGCGCCACGGCGACGCGCCTGGGCGTGACGCAGCAGCAAGTCAGCGACGCGCTCTACGACGCCTTCGGGGAACGCCAGGTCTCCACGATCTTCACGCCGGTCAACCAGTACCACGTGGTGCTGAAGGCCGCGCGCCATGACGGGCCGGTCGATCGGGTGCTCGACGAAGTCTTCGTGCGCACCGCCGGCGGCCGTTCCGTGCCCCTGTCGGCCATGGTCTCGCTGTCCATCGATCCCGCGCCACTGGTGATCGCGCGCCAGAACCAGTTCCCGTACGCCGACTTGTCGCTCAACCTGGCCCCCGGCCACTCCCTGGGAGACGCGGTCGCGCACCTGCACGCCGCCGAACGCGGGCTCGCGCGCGATCCGGACGTCGAGATCGTCCCCGAGGGCGCCGGCCGATTGTTCGACAGCTCCCTGCAGAACGGCGCGCTGCTGGCGCTCGCCGCGGCGGTGGTCGTCTACATCCTGATGGGCGTGCTCTACGAGAGCCTCGTCCACCCGTTGACCATCCTGTCGACCTTGCCCGCCGCCACGCTCGGCGCCTTGCTGGCCTTGTGGGCCTGCCGCCTGCAGTTCGACGTGATCGCCTTGATCGGCATCGTGCTGCTGGTCGGCATCGTCATGAAGAACGCGATCATGATGATCGATTTCGCGCTCGCCCACGAACGCCGCGAGCAGTGCGGCCCGCGCGAGGCGATCTCGATGGCGGCGCGCCTGCGATTCCGGCCCATCCTCATGACCACCGTCGCCTCGCTGGTGGGCGCGGTGCCGCTGGCGGTGGGGTCGGGCATCGGCGCGGAGCTGCGGCATCCGATGGGGATCGCAATCATCGGCGGGCTGGTCGTGAGCCAGTTGCTGACCCTGCTCTCGACGCCTGTGATCTACCTGTTGCTGCACCGCGCGGGCGCCGCCGTCTCGACACGGGTGCGCCGCCGTCCTTCCCCGCTTTCTTCATGATGTCGATGCCGCGTTCGTCCCGCCGTCTTCCCGCGCCTCTGTCCTGGCCCGGACTTTGCGCCCTCGCATCGCTGGTCGCCGGCTGCGCCGCGCCCGCCCCGGCGCCCGCGCCGGCCGTCGCGGTTCCGGCGGCTTTTCGCGAAGGCATCGCCTGGGTGCCCGCACCCGGCCAGGCGCAGGCCTTGCCCGCCGATTGGTGGCGGGCCTGCGGCGACAGCCGGCTCGATGCGCTCGAAGCCCAGGCGTCGAACGCCAATCCGACCCTGGACGCGGCGCGCGCCGTGCGCGACCAGGCCCGCGCCGCGGTCGCCGAGAGCCAGGCCAGCCTGTGGCCGACCCTGTCGCTGCAGGCGTCCTCCACGCGGCGCCGCGACGCGACCTACAGCACGCGCACGCGCAGCCTGGACCAGTACGTCTGGAGTCATTCGGAATACGGCCTGGATGCGAGTTGGGAGCCCGACGTCTGGGGCCAGCTCGGTGACGCCGTGAAGGCCGGCCGCGCGCGCGCGCAGGCAGACGACGCCGCGCTGGCCGGCGCCAGGCTGGGCGTCGCGGCGCTGGTGGCCGCGACCTATTTCGACCTGCGGCAGATGGACGCGGATCTCGCGCTGCGTGCCCAGGTGCGCGAACTCGTGGCACGCGAGCGCGCGATGACGGAGGCCGACCTGACGCGCGGCCGGGCGTCCCGCGACGACCTGCGCCGCGCGGACATCGCCCTCGACGACCAGGACGTGCGCCTGGCCCTGCTGCGGCGCGAGCGCGCCGCCAGCGAACACGCCCTGGCTGCGCTGCTGGGCCAGCCGGCGGCCGGCTTCCAGCTGGAGCCCTCAGCGGACGACCGCTATACCGACGTGCAGGCCCCGCCCACGCTGCCTTCGGCCTTGCTGGCACGGCGTCCCGACGTGCAGCGCGCGCTGGCGGCGGTGCGGGCGGCCGACTTCGACCAGGCCGCCGCGCGTGCTGCCTGGTTCCCGCAGATCATGCTCGGCGGCAGCATCGGCGGCAGCATCGGCGGCGCGGGCTCGCGCCTGTTCCAGTTGATGCAGTTGCCGGTCCGCCTGTGGTCGGTGGGTCCGGCGGTCGCGGCCACGCTCGTCGACGGGGGGGCGCGCCAGTCGCGCCTCGACGCGGCGCAGGCGCGGCGCGACGAGGCCGTGGCCTTGTACCGCGCGAGCGTCCTCGCGGCTTTCCAGGAGGTCGAGGATCTGCTGTCCGCGCGCCGCGAGGCGCTGCTGCGCGACCGCGCCGCCGAGGCCGTCTACCTCCAGGAACAGGCGCTCCTGGACGGGTATGTCAAGCGGCGTGCGGTTGGCCTGGCGAGCCTGCGCGACGAGATGGAGGCTCGACGCGAGGCGCTCGAGGCGCGCCAGTCCTGGATCGACGGCCGCCACGAGACCCGCCAGACAGAACTCCTGCTGATCAAGGCGATCGGCGGCGGCTGGGAGGCGCCGTGACGCCACTCGTGAGCGACGCGCCGGCCCGGGACGGCCTGCTCGGCGTGTGTGTGCGGCGCCCGGTGGGCATCTGCCTGCTGGCGCTAGGCCTGGCCCTGTTCGGCTGGGCCGCCTTCCTGATGCTGCCCGTCGCGCCTTTGCCGCAGGTCGAGTACCCGACGATCCAGGTTCGGGCGCAACTGCCGGGCGCCGATCCGGCGACCGTGGCCGACTCGTTGACCTCGCCGCTGGAAAAGCGCCTCGGCCTGATCGCCGGACTCAAGCAGATGAGCTCGTCGAGCCGCCTGAGCTCCTCCAGCATCGTGCTGCAATTCGAGCTCGACCGCGACATCAACGGCGCCGCGCGCGACGTGCAGGCGGCGCTGGACGCCGCGCGCGGCGACCTGCCGCCCGACCTGCCCCGGTATCCCACCTACTCCCTGTCCAATCCTTCGGACGCGCCGCTGATGCTGCTGGCGCTGACCTCGCGCACCTCGACGCGCACCCAGATCTACCAGGTCGCTTCGGATCTGCTGCAGCAGCGCCTGATGCAGGTCGACGGCGTCGGCGACGTGACGATCGGCGGCGGCGCCTTGCCCGCCGTGCGCGTCGAACTGCAGCCGGGGCGGCTGACGCAATACCACGTCGCGCTGGAAGACATCCGCGCCTGGCTGCGCGGCACCAACGTGCACCAGCCGCTCGGCGTCGTCGGCGACGGGGTGCGCCAATACAGCCTGTCCGGCCCGGCGGCCCTCGAGGTCGCCGGCCAGTTCCGTCCCCTGGAGTTCACCACGGCCGACGGCAGCGTGGTGCACCTGAGCGATTTCGGCCGCATCGAGGACAGCGTCGAGGATGTCCACAACTTCGGCCTCTCGAACGACGAGCCGGCGATCCTGATGGTGGTCCACAAGCAGCCTGGGGCCAACGTCATCGAGGCCAGCGAGCGCGTGAAGCAGCTCCTGCCGGCGCTGACCTCGAGCATCCCGCGCGACATCCACGTCGAGGTGATCGGCGACCGCACGAAGTCCATCGACGCCGCGCTGGACGACGTCGAGCTGACGCTGCTCGCATCGATCGGCCTCGTCGTGGCCATCACGTTCTTCTCCTTCCGCGACTGGCGCGCGGCGCTGGTGCCAGCGGCCGTCGTGCCCCTGTCGCTGCTCGGCACCTTCGTGGCGATGGCGGCACTCGGCTTCAGCCTGAACCTGCTGTCGCTCATGGCACTGGCGATCTCGACCGGCTTCGTGGTCGACGACGCCATCGTCGTCACCGAGAACATCATCCGCCACCTCGAGCGCGGGGCGTCCCCGTTCGAGGCCGCGGTCGAGGGCGTGCGCGAGATCGTCTTCACGGTCGTCTCGATCAGCCTGTCATTGATCGCCGTGTTCCTGCCGCTGCTGCTGATGAGTGGCCTGGTCGGCCGGCTGTTCCGCGAGTTCGCGGTCTCGATGGCAATCGCGGTGATGCTGTCGATGGCCTTGTCGTTGACGCTGACACCCACGTTAAGCCGGCTCGTCCTGGCACGGCCGCGCGCCGGCCATGAGGAGCTCCGCGCGTCGGCCTGGATGCGCGCGTACGAACGCTCCTTGCGCTGGACCTTCCGCCACCGGCGCCTGACGCTGGCCGTCGCGGCGCTGGCGGTGGCGTGCAACGCCTGGCTTCTAGACGCCATTCCGAAAGGCTTCTTCCCGCAGGAGGACATCGACAAGCTGGCCGGCATGCTCGTGGTGCAGCAAGACACCGCCTTCCCCGAATTGCAGCGCCGGTTGCAGGCCACCGTCGCGGCCCTGCGCGCCGACCCCGACGTCGAGGCGGTCGTCGGCTTCGTCGGCGCCGGGCAGCTCTCGCACGTCGGCACCCTGTACGTCTACCTGCGCAAGCGCGCCGAGCGCAGCGCGAACGCCGACGAGATCATCGAGCGCCTCGTGCGCCAGGCCAACACCGAGCCGGGCACGCGCCTGTACCTGCAGGCGTCGCAGAACCTGGTGATCGGCGGGCGGCGTTCGGCCGCGCAGTACCAGCTCCTCGTCAACGCCCCGTCGACCGCGCTGCTGGCCACCTGGGAGCCCAAGGTGCTGCAGGCCTTGCACGGCGTCTCGTCCATCACGCAGGTCAACACCACGCGCGCTTCCCATGGGGGCCAGCGCTTCGTGCAGGTCGACCGCGATGCCGCGCGGCGCCTGGGTGTCGACATGGCGACGCTGGACCAGACGCTCTACGACGCCTTCGGCCAGCGCCGCGTCTCCACTCTCTACATGCCAGCGAACGAGTACCGCGTCGTCATCGAGGTGGCGCCCGAGGCGATCGACTCGCCAGGGCTGCTCGGGGACATCCGCGTGCCGGCGACCGGGTCGTCCGGCGAGCGCACGATGGTGCCGCTGTCCGCTTTCGCGTCCTTGTCGACCCGGTCGAGCATGCAGCTCGTCACCCATGCGCAGGGCTTCCCGTCCGAGACCTTGTCGTTCAACCTCGCGCCGGGCCGTTCCCTGAGCGAGGCCACCCAGGCGATCGCCACGGCCATCGCGCGGCTGGGCCCGGCGGATGGGGTCACCACGCAGTTCGTCGGATCGGCGCAGGCCTTCCAGGACTCGCTGCGTTCCATGCCGCTGCTGGTCGCGCTGGCGATCGTGGTGGTCTACCTCGTCCTGGGCATGCTCTACGAAAGCCTGTTGCATCCGCTGACGATCCTGTCGACGCTGCCCTCCGCGGGCGTCGGCGCGATGGCGGCGTTGATGATGTTCCACTCGGAGTTGAGCGTCATCGCCGTGATCGGCATCATTTTGCTGATCGGCATCGTCAAGAAGAACGCCATTATGCTGGTGGACTTCGCGCTGGTCCTGGAACGCCAGGCGGGCCGCGCGCCGGAGGAGGCGATGTTCGAAGCCTGCCTGGTGCGCCTGCGGCCCATCCTCATGACGACCGCGGCCGCCCTCTTCGGCGCCGTGCCCCTGGTCATCGGCAGCGGCTACGGCTCGGAATTCCGGCGCCCGCTGGGCATCTCCATCATCGGCGGCCTGGTCGTCAGCCAGATCTTGACGATCTACACCACGCCCGCGGTCTACGTCACGCTGACGCGCTGGCGCGAGGCGCTGCGTCGTCGCGTCGCCTGAGGGGCAAAACCGCGTGCCGGCGATCGCGGCCGGGATGCCGATGGCCCGGCACGCCCCGCACGGATGTGCACGTTCTCGATCAAGAGGGGGGAGGGCGCACGAGCCTGGGGCGCGCAATGCCCAGCGGATCGTCGCCGCGCGAATACGCCCCGGGCCCCGGCGCATCGAATCCACCAAGTCCCTCGCGCGCATCGCCGCACCGGCGAGGCCGTAGGCCGGCTGTAAGCGTCTCGCGACGCCACCTTGCGCCCAGGCCGGTTCAACGCTTGGTCGGCAGTCGCACCACGTTCGCGGCGCCCGCAGGCTTGCCTGAGTCCGCTTCGATCACCCGGCTGAGGAACACCGGCGCGACGT
>JBEVLR010000243.1:0-4828 GCA_040509075.1 Burkholderiaceae bacterium
GCTTGAACCGGTCGAGATCGATGAAGATCACGGCGATCGCCCATTTCTGCCGCATCGCGAGCGCCAGCGAATGCCGCAGCGCCTCGGTCAGCGCGGTGCGGTTCATCAGGCCGGTCAGCGCATCGTGCTCGGCCAGCATGCGCAAGCGCGTCTCCAGGCGCTGGCGCTCGGCGAGCTCTTCCTGCAACGCGTCGGTGCGCTGCGCGACCGCCCGCCGCAGCGCACGGTTCCACAACAGCAGGCCGCCCATCAGCAAGCCGGTGCCGATCGACGCCGCGCCGAGCACGCGCTCCACTTCCGGACGCTGCCACCAGTCGATGTCGGACAGGGGGATCCAGCGCGCGATCATTTCGGAGCGCTCGGCCTCGGTGATGCGGGCGAGGCCTTTCTCGAGCACGCGCCCCAGCATCGGCCAATCCTTGCGGTAGCCGATCGCCAGCGTCGAGAAATAGCCCGTCTCGCCCGCCACGCGGATGCCGCTCAAGCGGTCGCGTTCGATGATGTAGGAGGCCGTCGCCAGGTTGACGGTGGCGGCGTCGAACTCGCCGAACGCGAGATCGCGCAGGCCGTCGGCCGCGATGTCGACCTGGACGAGATGCACCCCGGGCGCCGTTTCGCGCACGAAGGTCTCCGCAGCCGAATGGCGATCGACCGCGAGGAACTCGCCGGCCATCCCCTGCAGATCGCCGGGCCGACGGTCGCCGCGGCGGCGCAGGATGACCGAAGGCGAACTCACATAGGCGCTCGTGAACGACGCGAAGGCCTCGCGCTCGGCGGTCGGCCGCAGCGAGGTCAGCAGGTCGACCTCGCGGCGCCGGAGACGGTCGAGGTTGGATGCCGCGTCGGCCGCCGCGGCCGCCTGGAACTTCAGGCCGGTGTGCGACTGCACCAGGTCGAGCACGTCCGCCGACAAGCCGAGGTGCCGGCCCTGGTCGTCGACGAAGCTGAACGGCGGGAAGTCGATCTCCGGCGCGTACAGCACCACCGGATGCTTGGCGACCCACGACTGCTCTTCGGACGTCAGCAACGGGTCGGCCGCGGCGGCGCCCGCGGCGCACGCGAGCCCCGACACGAGCCCGACCGCGGGTTTCGGCCCCGCCAGCCCCGATCCGATCCAGCCGATGACGTCACGACGGTTCAATGCCGCTCCTGATCCAGTGTGGGTTCACGCCAGGCTCGGCGCCGTCCGCCTATTCTCCGCAATAAATCGGCGACCGCGTCCGAATCGCCCCGCCGATCGGGCGCGGCCCCGGCGTCACGCGAGGGCCCGGCGCGCGGCCGTCGCGCTGCGCCCGCGCGGCGCCGGCGCGGCCACGATCTCGCGCAGCCGTTCGCCCGTGAGCGCCCCGAGCTTGCCGGCCACGCTCAGCGCCGGCGGCGCGGCGAGCATGCGCTCGAACGTGTCGCGCACCTGGTCGGCGGTGACGCTTTCGATGCGCGCCCGCAGCTCGTCGGGCGAACGCACGCGGCCGTGCACGAACAAGTCGAGCGCCGCGTCTTCCACGCGCCGCACGGGCCGCTCGTGCGCGCGCAAGCGGCGCACCGCGATCTGGTTGCGCGCGCGCTCGAGATCGACCGCGCCGACCGACCCCGCGTGCGCCAGCAGCAGGCGCCGCGCCTGCCGCAGCAGCTCTTCGACCTTGTCGGGCGTGGTCGAGGCCTCTATCACGAACTGGCCGCACGACTCCATGACGTCGGCCGAACACGCGGCGTAGTAGACGAGGCCGCGGCGTTCGCGGATTTCGCCCATCAGCGGCGAGCTCATGCCCTCGCCGAACAGCGCGGCGGCGACGCCCGCGGCCGGTTCGTCGCAGCGCATCGACGCGATCGGATAGCCCAACACCACATGGCTCTGGCTGCAGCCGCCCAGCCGCGCGGCCTTGACGCCGCCGAGCCACGACGGCGCGTCGACCGCGTGCGGCGCGCCCGCCGGCGCGTCGCCGAAAGCCGCTTCGGCCTCGCGCACGACCGCATCGTGATCCACGTCGCCGGCGACGCCGACGACGACGTTCGCGCCGCTGTAGCGGCCTTCGACGTAGGCCAGCAGCTCGTCGCGGGTGAAGCGTTCGATGTTGCGGCGGGTCCCGATCACGGCCTGCGCCATCGGGTGCGCGCCGTAGCAGAGCTTGTCGAACTGCCGGAAAGCGGTCGACATCGGATCCTCTTCGTCCTCCAGGTATTCCTGCAGGATCACCTGGCGTTCACGCTCCAGCTCCGCCGCAGGGAAAGTCGGGCGGCGCACGATGTCGCCCAGCATGCGCACGAAAGCGGCCGCGTCGCGCGCCATGCCGCGCAGGTGATACGCCGTGTGGTCTTTGTCGGTGTGGGCGTTGACCTCGGCGCCGAGCCGCTCCGCGTCGAGGTTGATCCGCGCGGCGTCGCGCGTGGCCGTGCCCTTGAACGCCATGTGCTCGACGACGTGGCTGATGCCGTTGAGCCGCGGGCTTTCATGGCCGCTGCCGGTGCGCACGAACACGCTGGCGCTGGTGGTGGCGAGCCAGGGCATCCGGATCGTGACGACGCGCACGCCGTTGGCGAGCGTCGTGAGGCCGGGTTCGTGGCCGGCGCGCGGCGGGGTGGTCGTCGGAGTCATCCCCGCATTGTCGGCGACGGCGGCTGGCGGCGAACCGCGATTTCCCGCGGCCGGCCGGCTTCGCGCGGCGCGGCGCCGCGCCGCGTCAAAGCAGCGGCGTGCCGTGCGCCAGCGTCGAGCGCATGCGCTCGGCCATCGACGCGCCGGCGGCGCGCAGGATCTCGTAGGCGAGCTCCGGATGGCCGGCGCGGAGTTCTTCCAGCCGGGAGCGGGTCAACGACCAGACGACGCAGGGCGCCAGGGCGTCGACCTGCGCCATGCGCACGGTCTCGCCGAACAGCGCGGGCTCGCCGACGATCGCCCCGGCCCGCAGCAGCGAGATGGGCGACGAGCCCGTCTCCCGGCGCGCGTGCACGAGCAGCGTGCCCGACTCCAGCAGATACGTCGTCCGGTCGGATTCGCCCTGGCGGATCAGGACGTCGTTGCCCTTGAGCGTCCGCCGCATCAGGTAGCTTCCCAGGATGCGCCAGTTCTCCACCGTGAAGCGGGGCCGGAACGCGTCGGTGGCGGCCAGCGTCTTCACCGAATGCATCAGCAAGGAGACGCTGCCGGCGAGATGGTCGATGGACAGGCGGCCATCGTCGAGTTCCGATGGGTGGAACGTCCACGATCGCGATTGGGCAGGAAGTTCGGTGTCGATGGTCATACGTGGTCGATTCTTTTCCGAGGAGCCTTCTGCGGACGGCGCGACATGCGCTCATCCCATGACTGCATTGGGCCGCCGGCACGCCCAAAAGGGGCAAGGGAAGCGAAGCGATCCACGCGCAAACGAAGTTCGGGGCGGGACCGACCTTGAATCTGCGGCCTGCGGTTCGCTTTGGGCGCCGCCGTTTCGCGGCGACCGCGCGCCGCGCAGGCGGTCGGTGATCCCATTGGAGCCTCATCCTGCCGGCGCTCCGCGCCTGCGGACTTTCCAAGAACAGGAGCCCGCGTGCTGTCAGCCTTCCTCTCCCTCCCGTCGGTCTTCCGCGCGCCCGGGGCGTACGCCATGCGACGCAGCCCGAGAGGAAGCCGGGCCGCCGAGCCGCCGGCCGCCGCCCTGCCGTCGATCGACCCGCTCCCCAGCCGGCCCAACCTCCACGAAATGCGGACGCTGCGGCTCTGGAATTGCGACTCGGCGACCATTCCGAACAAGGTGTGGCACCTCCATCTGCTGGAGACGCTGGAGCTGTGCGGCAGCGCGCGGCTCGAGTTCGTGCCCGCCTCCATCGGACGCCTGAAGCGCTTGCGGACCTTGTCCCTGGCCGGCTGCACGTCGCTGCGCAAGATCTCCGACGAGATGGGGCGCCTCGAATCGCTCGAGGTGCTGGACCTGTCGGGCTGCCGCCGTCTGCAGCAGGTTCCCGAGGACGTCTGCCGCTTGCCGCGGCTGCGGTTGCTGGACTTGGAAGGCTGCGACAGCCTGGTCGGCCTGCCCGACCTGCGGCGGTTGCCGCCCGGCTGCGAGGTCCGGCTGCCCCGTCCGGCGGATCGGCCGGACGACGCACCGCCGTCGTCGCTCGGCTGAATCGGGCGCTTGGCTCACGCGTCCTTGCGCGCCGCAGCCGGGATGTCCGGATTCAGACGCGCGATCGCTCGGCGGAGCCGGCTCTCCAGCGGAGCATCGCGGCAGCCGCCGCGCTCCCGTGACTTGCCGCCACGGTCGACATCAGGGTCATGCAGGGGGCCGTCGCCGGCCTCCTGGCGACCCGCTTCGGAGAAGGGGGCATGGGCTTCGACAGCGGCGGCGCGGATCGGCCCCACGATCGAATCGACGTGCCAGGCAGTTTCCCGCCGGACTTGACGCCATCGAGGGCTCTGGGTCGGCAACGGTCGCGTGCCCCGGGGCCGGCCGCGTGCCGGAGGCCCGCTCAGGCCGGCGTCAACAGCGCACGGTGCGCCCGCAGCGCCTCGGCCACGATGTCGCTCAAACCGGTCTCGGCGCCCGATTCCAGCGCGGCTAGGATCTGGACGCGCATTCGCGGATCCCAGAATTTCTTCAGGTGATCGGCGATGCCCGCGAGCGCCGCGCCGCGATCGGGCTGCGCTTCGAAGAACGCGCCGATGCGGTTGGCCATGCGGACGAGGTTGTCGAGATCCATGGGCGTCCAGTTCCAGTGGCGCGCAGCGCGCGGAGGGGGCGGGCGGGCCTTCGCCGAAGCGTTGGGCGCGCCTCAGCGCGGCGGGCCTTCGCCGAAGCGCTCGGCGCCGGCGTACAGCACGAGCTCGTCGCGACGCGCGAAGCCGGCCAACGCG
>JBEVLR010000244.1:0-4889 GCA_040509075.1 Burkholderiaceae bacterium
GGCTACAGTCTCCCGTCCACCCTTCCCGAACCGCTCCAGATGACCGCTTCCACCCCCATCCCTGTGCGCCTGACCAGCTTCTCGCACGGCGGCGGCTGCGGCTGCAAGGTCGCGCCGGGCGTTTTGGCCCAGATCCTGCGGAGCCGCGCGCCCGGCTTCCTGCCGCCGCAGCTGATGGTGGGCATCGAGACGGCCGACGACGCCGCCGTCTGGAAGCTCAACGACGAGCAGGCGCTGATCGCGACCACCGACTTCTTCATGCCCATCGTCGACGATCCCTTCGACTTCGGACGCATCGCCGCCGCCAACGCGATCAGCGACGTCTATGCGATGGGCGGCACGCCCATCATGGCGCTGGCGCTGGTCGCGATGCCGATCGCACGGCTGCCGATCGACGTCATCGGCCGCGTGCTGGCCGGCGGACAGGCGGTGTGCGCCGATGCCGGCATCCCGATCGCCGGCGGCCACACGATCGACGCCGTCGAGCCGATCTACGGGCTCGTCGTGATGGGCCTGGCGCACCCGGATCGCGTGCGGCGCAATGCCGGCGCGCAGGCCGGCGACGTGCTGGTGCTCGGCAAGCCGCTGGGCGTGGGCGTGCTGTCGGCGGCGCTGAAGAAGAGCCGGCTGGACGACGCCGGCTACGCCCGGCTGATCGCCACCGCCACGCGCCTGAACAAGCCGGGCGCCCACCTCGCGAACCTGCCGGGCGTGCACGCGATGACCGACGTCACCGGCTTCGGCCTGGCCGGCCACACGCTGGAGATGGCGCGTGGAGCCGGCCTGGGCGCGCGGATCGACTGGCCCGCGGTTCCGCTGATCGAGGGCGCGCTCGAACTGGCCCGCGAAGGCTTCGTCACCGGCGCGTCGGGCCGCAACTGGGACGGCTACGGCGCCGAAGTGCGGCTGGACGCCGCGCTGCCCCCTCAGGCGCGCGACCTGCTCGGCGACCCGCAGACTTCGGGCGGCTTGCTGGTGGCCTGCAGCGAGGATGCGGTCGACGCGGTGATCGCCTGTTTCAGGGCGGGCGGCTTCGGGCGGGCCGCCCCCATCGGCCGCATGCTGGACGGGCCGGCCGGATTGCAGGTGCGGGCCTGAAACCCCGTCGACGAAGCCGCCATGCGCCGCGCGCGGAGATCGCCTGGATCACGGGCCTTCCCCGCGCCGCCGGGAAACCCGGCTCGCCTTCGCCGCGCGCCAGTTGCCGGCGGCCCCCGCCGCCAGCAGCGCGCAAGTCCCCAGGAACACCGGCCGCATGCCGAGATGCCCGCCGACGAAGCCGCCGACCAGCGGGCCGGCGACATGGCCGACGAATTGGGACGAGGTGGCGTACCCCAGCAACGTGCCCGTGACCCGGCCGGGCGCGCTGTGGCGGATCAGGCTCGTCACGCACGGCTGCAGCCCGCCGAGCGCCAGGCCCATCAGGAAGCGCAGCGCGATCAGCTGCCAGCTGGACGTGACGAAGGCCTGCGGGATCAGCAAGAGCGACGCGGCGGCGAGGCCCCCGACCAGCACGTTCCAATGACCGGCCCGGTCGGCCAGCTTGCCCAACCACGACGCGGACAGGATGCTGCCGAAGGCCGTGGCCGACATCACGACGCCGGCCACCAGCGTCACCCGGCGGGGATCGGGGACGAGCTGCTGCACATAGACCGTGATGATGGGTTCGATCGACATCACGGCGAACATCAGCAACGCGCCGGTGGCCAGCATCGCGACGACCGGCCGGCGGTCGGGCACGAGCGACCACACGCCGCCTGGGACGCGCGCGGCCGCCGCGCGCGCCGGCGGCTCTTCGCGGATCAGGAGGGCCGTCGCCAGGAAGATCGCGAAGATCAGGGCGCCGGCGAGCCAGAAGGTCGCGCGGATGCCGATCAACGGCGGCAGCGCGCCGCCGATCAGCGGGCCGGCGAGGTTGCCCGCCATGATGCCCGACGCGAGCACGCCGAGCGCCCAGCCCGTGCGGTGTTTCGGCGTCTGCATCGCGACCAGCACGTTCGAGCCCGAGGCGTAACCACCGAGCAGGCCCGCGAGCAGCCGCAGCGCGACGAGTTGCCAGACGTCGGTCGCCATGCCGATCAGCGACATCGCGACCGCCATGCCCAGGCTCGCGCGGATCAGCATCAGCTTGCGGCCGTAGCGATCCGCCAGCCGCCCCCACAGCGGCGCCACGAGCGCGGCGGTGAAGAAGGTCGCGCCATAGGCGAGGCCCGACCATTCGACCACCTGCGCCGGATCGCGGACGCCCAACTGCGCCACGTACAGCGGCAGGAACGGCAGCAGCAAGGTCATCGCGACGATCGTCGTGAACGAACCGGCGACGCACACCGCGAGGTTGCGGCGCCAGTGCGGCGACGCGCCGTCGTCGCGGTCGGCCCGGCCCGCGGCCGATCCCTCCCCGGTCATCGGCCCTCGCCCGCGATCGACGCGAAACCAGGTTCATCCGCGCGGCGACGGCGCCGAGGAGAGGGGCCCATTCAATGCGCGCCGCCGGCATCCGCGGAAGGGGCGCCGGCGATCTTGGGCGGACGGCGCGTGAACCAGATCGTGACGATCAGGAACAGGAAGGTCACCGCGGATCCGATGAAGATGTCGTCGGCCGCCCAGGTGAACGCCTGCACGTCGATCAGCCGGTTGACGCTGGCCAGGCCCGCGGTGCCGGCGATGCCGGCACCGGACAGCGCCGTCGTCGCGCCGTCCAGCTGGGTGCCGTTCAGGCCGATCTGCTCGACCAGGCGCACGTGGTGCAGCGTGGCGCGGTCGTCCCACACGGTCGTCGCGATCGACGTGCCCATCGCGCCGAGCGTGATCCGCACGAAGTTCGACAGGCCCGCCGCGGCCGGAATGCGTTCCGGCGGCAGGCCCGACAACGTCAGCGTGGTCAGCGGGATGAAGAAGAACGCGAGCGCGCCGCCCTGGATCAGGGTCGGGATCATGATGGTGCCGAAGTCGGTCTGCGAAGTGAAATTCGACCGCATCCACAGCACGAGCGAAAACAGCAGGAACGCGCCCGTCGCCATCCAGCGCGGATCCCATTTCGCGACGTTGCGCCCGACGATCGGCGTCAACACGATCGCCAACAGGCCGACCGGCGCCAGCGCCATGCCGGCCGACGTCGCGGTGTAGCCCATGTACTGCTGCAGCCACAGCGGCAGCAGCACGACGTTGCCGAAGAACAGCCCGTACGCGATCGCGAGCGTGCCGGCGCCGAACAGGAAATTGCGCCCCGCGAACAACCGGATGTCGACCACCGGATGCTTGTCGGTCAGCTCCCACGCGAGGAAGACGGCGAACGCGATCACGACGACGACGGCGAGCGCGACGATCGTGGGCGAATTGAACCAGTCGAGCTCCTTGCCCTTGTCGAGCATGATCTGCAGCGATCCGACCCAGAGCACGAGCATCGCCAGGCCGACGCCGTCGATCGGGCGCTTGACGATGGGCGTCTCGCGCCGGCCGTAGATGCTCCAAGTCACCCCCGCGGCGAAGATGCCGACCGGGATGTTGATGTAGAAGATCCAAGGCCACGAGAAGTTGTCGGTCAGGTAGCCGCCCAGCAGCGGGCCGACCACCGGCGCCACCAGCGTCGTGACGCCCCACAGCGCGAGGGCCGTCCCGGCCTTGTGGGGCGGATAGGTCGACAGCAGCAGCGTCTGCGACAGCGGGATCATCGGCCCCGCGACGAAGCCTTGCAGCACGCGAAAGCCGATCAGCACCCCGATCGACGGCGCGAGGCCGCACAGCAGCGACGCGACGACGAACAGGATGATGCTCATCGTGAACAGCCGCACGGCGCCGAAACGCTGCGTGAGCCAGCCGGTCAGCGGCACCGAGATCGCGTTGGCGACGCCGAAGCTGGTGATGACCCAGGTGCCCTGCGACGTGCTGACGCCGAGGTCGCCCGAGATCGCGGGCAGCGACACGTTCGCGATCGACGAATCGAGCACGTTCATGAACGTCGCGAGCGACAGCGACAGCGTGCCCATCACGAGCGCGCCGCCCTTCAATGCGGCGGGGCGCGCCGCCGCCGGTGCCGCGGACGCGCCCGTTGGACTGCGCGTCGGCCCGTGGCCCGCGGCCCGAGCGCCTTCGGACGGCCGGTCGGCGCTCATTGGGGAAACCTCCGCGCTGCGCGCTGCGGTGCGAGCGCCTTCGGACGGCCGGTCGGCGCTCATGATTGCCGCTGCGCGAGCTCAAGCCGACGCAGGCGGCGCGCGGCCAGCTTGGCGGACGCGGTCTTCGCGTGCGCGGCTTTCGCCCCGGCGGCCATCGGGGCAGGGGCGCCGTCGGCGGTCGTCCGGGCGACGGAGCGGCCGCCGCCGTTGGCGGCGATGATGCGGGCCACTTCGGCATCGGCATCCTGCTGCATCGAATCGAACACGGTGGTCGACGCGACCGCCCCTTGCGCCGCGGTGCGCGGCGTGGTGGCGAGCATCGCCCCGCCCTGGGCGGAGACGTCCACCGTCACCGTCATCGACAAGCCCACGCTCAGCGGACGCTTGGCGATCTCGTTCGGATCGAGCGAAATGCGCACCGGCACGCGCTGGACCACCTTGATCCAATTGCCCGTCGCGTTCTGGGCCGGCAGCAGCGAGAAGGCCGCGCCGGTGCCGGCGCCCAGCCCCTCGACCTTGCCGTGGTAGGCCACGTGCTTGCCGTAGATGTCGGCCTCCAGGGTCGCCGGCTGGCCGATGCGGATGCGCTCGAGCTGGCCTTCCTTGAAGTTCGCGTCCACCCACGCGCGGTCGAGCATGACGACGGACATCAGCGGCGTGCCGGCCTGGACGCGCTGGCCCACCTGCACGCTGCGGCGCGCGACGATGCCGGTCACCGGCGCCGGCACGTCGGTGCGCTGCACGGCGAGCCAGGCTTCGCGGACCTGGGCGGAC
>JBEVLR010000245.1:0-3287 GCA_040509075.1 Burkholderiaceae bacterium
GCACGCCCTGTGCCTGCAGCATGCTGCCCTCGCCGGGCGCGGCCTGGCTGACGGCGTCGATCGAGGCCGGCACAGCGCCGGCCGGCAGCGGCGCCTGGATGTTCGATTTCATGCCGAACGCATTGCGGAAGAAACCGACGATCCCGTCCTGCAGGTAGTAGACGACGAACAGCGTGATGAGGCCGAAGATCGCCAGGCGCCAGTCGGTGATGTTGGCCGGCGCGAACGACGCGGCGGCGAGCGCCGCCGTCGCGGCGACGGGGGCCGCCGCGCGGCGCGGCGTGGAACGGCCCCTCGCGACGGAGATCGCGGCGGCGGCCAGCGCCAGCGCCGCGGACGCGACCGACACCCAGCGCAGCAGCGCGACGTCGTCGAGCAGCTTCGGCAGCATCACGATGATGGCGGCGCCGAGCAGGGCGCCCGAACGCGTCTTGCGCCCGCCCATGATGATGGCCAGCAGGAACATCACCGTCAGCTCGAAGTTGTACGTGTTCGGCGAGATGTATTGCTCCGAGTACGAATACAGCGAGCCGGCCAGCCCGGCCAGGCCCGCGCTGATCACGAAGGCGATCACCTTGTGGCGGTACACCGACACCCCCATGCAGTCGGACGCGACCGGGCTGCCGCGCAGCGCTTCGAACGCGCGCCCCAGGTGCGAACGCAGGATGCGGTGCACCACCAGCAGCGCCGCGACGAGCAGGCCCGCGGTGACCCAGAAGAATTCGCGCCCGCCGAGCTCGTGGCCGAGCACGGCCGGCTTGGGCAGCGTGATGCCCATCGGGCCGTTGGTGAGGGCCGTCATCTCGTTGATCAGGATCTGGACGATCGTGCTGAACGCCAGCGTCACCATCGCCAGGTAAGGGCCGGTGACGCGCAGGGCCGGCAGCGCCAGCACCGCGCCGAACGCCGCCGTGACCGCGATCGCGGCGACCGGCACGAGCGGGAACGGCGTTTCGGGGAAGTGCATGGCCAAGACGCCGGCCGTGTAGGCCCCGATGCCGAACAGGCCCGCATGGCCGAGCGACACCTGGCCGGTGTAGCCCACGACGATGTCGAGCCCGAACAGCAGGATCGCGTAGATCGAGATCGTCTCGAGCAGGTGGATGTAGTAGGGGTTGTCGACGACGACGGGAAAGAGCGCGAGCAGCGCGGCGCCGGCCGCGGCGGCGAGGAAGGGGCGGGATTCGGTCATCGCGCCGTTCACACTTTCTTGATCGCCGTCTTGCCGAAGAGGCCGGCCGGGCGCAGGGCCAGCACGATCAGCAGCAGCACCAGGCCGGGCACATCCTTGTAGCCGGTCGACAGGTAGAAGCCGGTGGTGGTCTCCGCGATGCCGAGGATGACGCCGCCGACGATGATGCCCATGCCGCTGGTCAGCCCCCCGATGATCGCCACCGCGAAGGCCTTCAGCCCGAGCACCGCGCCCATCGACGCGCCGGTGAGCGTCAGCGGCGCGATGAGCACGCCGGCGAGCGCCGCGCTCATCGACGACAGGCCGTACGAGAACATGATCACGAAATGGGTGTTGATGCCCATCAGGCGCGCGGCCTCGCGGTCGTTGAACGTGGCCACGACCGCCTTGCCCCAGATCGTCCGGCGGTTGAAGACCTCGACCGCGGCCATCATCAGCACGGCGCCGGCGACGACCAGGATCTCCATCGGCAGCACGTTCGCGCCCAGGAATTCCAGCGGGGACTCCGGCAGCGGCGACGGGAACTTCAGCGCGTCGCGGCCCCAGACGTTTTCCGCCGCGTTGCGGAAGATGATGCCGAGCGCGATCGTCGACATGATCCAGCCGAACTCGCTCTTGATCCGGATCGCGGGCCGCACGCCGATGCGCTCGACGAACGCGCCCTGGATCATGCCGAACACGCAGACGATCGGGATCATCAGCCAGTAGTTGACGCCGAATCCGACCAGCGTCAGGCCCACCAGCGCGCCCAGCATCAACGCCTCGCCCTGGCCGAAGTTCAGCGTGTCGGAGGTCGCGAAGGTCAACTGGTAGCCGAACGCGATCACGGCGTAGATCATCCCCAGCGCGATGCCGCTGAAGACGAGTTGGGTCAGGATGTGCATGCGTGGCTCGGTCGGCGTTGGGCGCGGGGGCGCGGAGCGCTGCGGAGGTCCGAACGAAAGACGCCGCCGGGGCCAGGAAAGACCGCGGCGGCGCCCGTCCGGCCGGGCGATCTACTTCTTGGCCGGCAGGGCGCCCTTGGCGTTCGGGTCCTTCAAGCGGACTTGCGAGGCCTTGGAGAAGTCGTAGGCGTACGCGTACACGACGCGGTTGCCCTTGACCTCGCCGAACACCGGGATGTTGGCGGTGATCGCCTCATGGTCGGTCTTGCTGAACGGCTTGCCGTAGGTCGTGACCACGCCTTCGACCGGCGCTTTCAGGTCTTCCAGCGCCGCCTTGATCTTCGGGCCGTCGGTGGACCCGGCCTGCTTGATCGCGGCGGCCAGGAGGTAGATCGAGTCGTAGCCCTGCGCGGCCGACACCGGCGAATCCATCCGGTTGTTCTTCGGCGCGAACGCCTTCAGGTACGCGATGATGAACGACTGGCGCTTGGGCGTCGTCGGCTCCTGGATGAAGGTCTGGGGCATGCGCGCGCCTTCGCCGCCGGGCCCGGCGTTGTCGATGTAGTTGGCCATCGACAGCGTCCAGCTGCCGACGATGGGCACCTTCCAGCCGAGCTTGGTCATGCCGTTGGCGATCTGCGCCAGCTCGGGGCCGATGCCGTAGGTCAGCACGACGTCGGCGCCGGCTTCCTTGGCCTTGAGCAGCTGGGCCGTCATGTCGACGTCGCCGATGTTGAATTTCTCCTCGGTGACGGGCTTGACGCCTTTCGCGTCGAGCGCCTTCAGGAGATCCTTGCGGCCCAGCTGGCCGTAGTTCGTCGAGTCGGCCAGGATCGCGGGCTTCTTGAAGCCGCGCCGGCCGATCGCCTCTTCGACGATCATCGGCGCCTGGATGCCGTCGTTGGCCGAGTTGCGGAACACGTAGTTCTCGGGCTGGTTGTCGAACTGGTGCGTCAGCAACGAGCCTGTGGCGACGTTGTTCATCACCGGGATTTTCGCCTCCTGGAAGAAGCGCTCGGACGCGAGGCCCACGCCGGTGTTGATGTAGCCGACGACGGCCGCGACCTTTTCCTTGTTGATCAATTCCTGCGCGATCTGCACGCCGCGCTCGTTCTTCGCTTCGTCGTCGCGTTCGACGAGCTCGATCCGGCGGCCGAGCACGCCGCCGGCCTTGTTGATCTCGTCGGCGGCCAGGCGCACGCCGTCGCGCA
>JBEVLR010000246.1:0-5106 GCA_040509075.1 Burkholderiaceae bacterium
TGCCGATGGCCGGCGAGCCGCGCGGCGAGGGCGAGCATCGCGTCGCGCCGCGCGACGCGCAGACGTCGGCCGACGATCCCGTCGTCGGCGCGGATTCCGGCGATGGCGGAGCCCTTTCCGAAGGTGTTCCCGCGGGGGACGCCGAAGGCCGACGGTCGCGCGGCCGGCGTCGGCGCCGCGGTCGCCGAGGCGGCCCCGACGATGCGTTCGCCGGCGGTGCGCCGCGCCCCGAAGGCGAAAGCGCCGAACCGGGGGAGGAGGGCGACGGCGAGGACGTCGCGGACGAGGCCGCCCGGCGTCCGCCGAGCGGCGAGCGTCCGATCGGCCCGATGGTGGAGTTCGCGACCGCGGACGTGTCCGACACCTTCGCCGACGTGCTGTCCGGCGATTTCGATCTCGAGCCCGAGGCGGTCGAAGGCGTGGCCGCGTCGTCCGCCAAGCGCGTGCTCGCCGCCGAGCCCGATGCGCCGAAGCTGCACAAGGTGCTGGCGCAGTCGGGCATCGGTTCGCGGCGCGACATGGAACAGCTGATCACCGACGGCAAGGTCACGGTCAACGGCGAAGTCGCGCACACGGGGCAACGCATTTCGTTCGGCGACGAGGTGCGCGTGGCCGGGCGCGTCGTCAAGCTGCGCATCGCGCCGCCGCCGGCGCGCGTCATCGCTTACCACAAGCCCGCCGGCGAGGTCGTCACGATGGACGATCCGCAGCAGCGTCCGACGGTGTTCCGCCGCCTGCCGCGCTTGCAGCACGGCAAATGGCAGTCCGTCGGCCGGCTCGACATCAACACCGAAGGCCTGCTGCTGTTCACCAATTCCGGCGATCTCGCCAACAAGCTGATGCACCCGCGCTTCGGCGTCGAGCGCGAGTACGCGGTGCGGGTGCTGGGCGCCCTCGACGCGCAGACGCGCGACAAGCTGCTCGCCGGCGTGGTGATCGACGGCCAGCCGGCCCAGTTCAAGTCGATCGAGGACGGCGGCGGCGAAGGCGCGAATAGGTGGTACCGCGTCGTCATCACCGAAGGCCGCAACCGCGAGGTGCGCAAGCTGTTCGACGCGGTCGGCATGGCGGTGAGCCGGCTGATCCGCATCCGTTATGGCTCCGTCGTCCTGCCGAAAGGCCTGCGCCGCTCGGTCTGGGTCGACCTTGACGAAGGCGATGTGCGCCGCCTGCGCCAGTTGGCCGGCGCCGACAACGCCCAGCGCGGCGGCCATCCGCGCGACGAAGCCCCGCGCCACAACAATGCCGCCGGCGGCAAGCCGCCCCGCAACGAACGTGGCCCGCGCGCCGACAACGGCCCACGCGCCGACAACGGCCCGCGCGGCAATGCCGCCCTCCAGTCCAAAGCCCGCAACGGCCGCGCCCGCGACCGCGTCGAACGCCGTCCGGACGCGCCCTCGGCCAGCCCGGCGCCGTTCCGCGAGCCTGGCGATCCGAGTTTCATCCCGAACCCGCTGCAGCAGACGTTCGATCGGCGGGCCATCCAGCAGCGCGAGCGCCCGATCGCCATCGACGACTTCGACGGCGAGGAGGACGGCCCGATCGGCCCGATCCCGAATCCGCTGCAGCAGACCTACGACAAGCGCGGCGTGCAAGGCAACCGCAACGCGTTCGGCGGGCACAAGAGCGGCCGCAAGGGCGGCGGTGGCGGCGGTGGCGCTGGAGGGAATTCGACCAAACAGCCCGATCCGCTGCAGACGGCCGTCGGCTACAGCGGTGCCGACGCGTTCGTGAAGAAACTCCCCCCCCGCGGCGGTGGCGGTGGCGGCGGTGGCGGGAGAGGCCGGCGTTGAACTTCGTCGCCGGCGCGCGCCGGGTCGCGCGGCGCCGGCCAACACGCGATCCGCGCCGCCAATGGCTTCCGCTCGGTCTAAAATGCCGGGCTTTGCCCACGTTTCGTCTCAGGAGAATGAAAAATGAATGAACGCACCCTCTCGATCATCAAGCCCGATGCCGTGGCGAAGAACGTCGTCGGCCAGATCCTCGCCCGCTTCGAGGGTGCCGGCCTGAAGGTGATCGCCGCCCGCATGATGCAGCTGTCCAAGGCCGACGCCGAGGCGTTCTACGCCGTGCACAAGGAGCGTCCGTTCTTCAAGGATCTGGTCGGCTTCATGATCTCCGGCCCGGTGATGGTCCAAGTGCTGGAAGGCCCCGGCGCCATCCTGAAGAACCGCGACCTGATGGGGGCGACCGATCCGAAGAAGGCCGAGAAAGGGACGATCCGCGCCGATTTCGCCGATTCGATCGACGCGAACGCGGTGCACGGCTCCGATGCCGCCGAAACGGCGGCCGCCGAGATCGCGTTCTTCTTCCCCGGATTGCAGATCCACTCGCGCTGAGAGCGCGCGCGGCCCGGGCGGCGTTGCGCCGTTTCGGGCCTTCCTCCGGAACACCGCGCGATGACGACGCTGGACAACCTGCTGGACTTCGACCAGGCCGCCTTGAAGGCGTACTGCGGACGCGTGGGTGAGCAGTCCTTCCGGGCGACGCAGCTGTTCCGCTGGATCCACCAGCGCGGCGTCGGCGATTTCGGCGCGATGACGGATCTCGCGCGTTCGCTGCGCGCCAAGCTTGCCGGCGCGGCCGAGGTGCGGCCCATGACGGTGCTGACCGAGAAATCGTCGGCCGACGGCACCCGCAAGTGGCTGTTCGACGTCGGCCAGGGCAATGCCGTCGAGACGGTCTACATCCCCGAGGACGATCGCGCCACCTTGTGCATCTCGTCGCAGGCCGGCTGCGCCGTCGGCTGCCGTTTCTGCTCGACCGGCCACCAGGGCTTCAGCCGCAACCTGAGCACCGGCGAGATCATCGGCCAGCTGTGGCATGCCGAACATCGGATGCGGGCCGAGCAGGCCCTGGCGCAGGACAAGCGCCCGCGGGCGGCGTCGCCGGCGGTTCCCGAGGGGATCGAACCGGGCATCCGGGCCGGGGCGACCCAAGGACGCGCGATCAGCAATGTCGTGATGATGGGCATGGGCGAGCCGCTGCAGAACTACGGCCAGCTCGTGCCTGCGCTGCGCATGATGCTCGACGACCATGGCTACGGCTTGTCGCGGCGGCGCGTCACGGTGTCGACGTCGGGCGTCGTCCCCATGATCGACAGGCTGCGCGAGGATTGCCCGGTGGCGCTCGCGGTGTCGCTGCATGCGCCCGACGACGCGTTGCGGGATCGGCTCGTGCCGATCAACAGGAAATACCCGATCGACGAGTTGTTGGACGCCTGCGCGCGCTACCTGGACGCGGCGCCGCGCGACTTCATCACGTTCGAATATTGCATGCTGGATGGCGTCAACGACTCGACGGCCCAGGCGAAGGCCCTCGTCGCCTTGGTGAAGGATCGGCTGCCGGTCAAGTTCAACCTGATCCCTTTCAACCCGTTTCCGGAGTCCGGCCTGACGTGTTCGCCGCGCGCGCGCGTGCAGGCGTTCGGGGAAGTCCTGCTCGACGCCGGGTTCGTGACGACGATCCGCAAGACCCGCGGCGACGACATCGACGCCGCCTGCGGCCAGCTGGCGGGCGAGGTGCAGGACCGCACGAACGCGCAACGCCGCATGACCCGGGCGATCCCGATCGTGGCGTCGCCGGGCGTCGGACAACCCACGGTGCCGGATCCCGTCGCCGTTCCCCCCCTCAAACAGTGAGTCTCTCGCGCATGCCTTCCGTTCCATCGCAGATTCGATCGACGCATTGGATGGGGGCGGCTTTCGCGGCGGCCGCCTTGATGGCCGGTTTGGGCGGCTGCGTGCATTCCGGCGGCCCGTCGCTGAAGCCGCAGCAGGGCCGCACCTCCAACGACGGCAAGGACCTGGCCACCGCCTCCGACCAGACCAATGCCGACCGGCTCGCCAAGACGCGCATGGACCTGGCGGCCGCCTACTTCGCCCGCGGCCAGTCCACCGACGCGCTGGACGAGGTGAAGCTGTCGCTCGTCGCGCGCCCGGACAACCCGGACGCGTACGCGCTGCGCGGCTTGATCTACGCGGCGCTCGGCGAAGCCGGCACGGCCGACGAGAGCTTCCTGCGCGCCAAGCAGCTGGCGCCGCACGACGGCGACGTGATGCACAACTACGCGTGGTTCCTGTGCCAGCAGAAACGCTACCCCGAAGCCGACGCCGAGTTCCGGCGCGCGATGGCCGAGCCGGCCTACAAATCGACCGCGCGCACGTTGCTCGCCGAGGGCGTCTGCGAGGCGCGCGCCGGGCAACTCGCCGAATCCGAGCGCACGCTGTCGCGCGCCTACGAGCTCGATCCGGCCAATCCGACGACCGCCGTCAACCTGGCGCAGGTGCTGTACAAGAACGGGCAATACGAGCGTGCGCGCTTCTACATCCGGCGCGTGAACATGAAGGATGAGATGGCGAGCGCGCAGACGCTGTGGCTGTCCGCGCAGATCGAGCACAAGCTGGGCCAGGAAGACCAGGTCCAGGACCTCGGCATCCAGCTCCGTAAACGGTTCCCGCAATCGCCGGAGGCCTTGCTGTTCGACAAGGGCAAGTTCGAGGAGTGACGAGATGATGTCGCGTTCGCCCGAGTCCGACGGGCCGGTGACGGTGCCGGCGGCGTTCTCCGAGCCCGAACCGGCGTCGGCGCCCGCGTCGTCGTTCGGGCCTCCGACCGCCGGAGCGATGATCCGCGCCGAGCGCCAGGCGCAGGGCATCGACCTCGCGTCGCTCGCCGCGATGCTGAAGATTCCGCTGCGCCGTCTCGAGGCGCTGGAGCAGGGCCGCCATGAAGAGCTGCAGGGCGCCACGTTCGAGCGCGCGCTCGCGCAAGCGGCGTGCCGGGTGTTGAAGATCGATCCCAAACCGGTCCTCGCCCTGTTGCCGCGCCACGAGCGGAACACGCTCGAGCGCGTCAGCGAAGGCATCAACGCCCCGTTCCGCGAGCGCCAGGGCAGCGCCACGCTGGGCGACGTGTCGGCGTCGTTCCGGCCGATCGTTCTGGTGCCGATCGGGCTCGCGCTGGCCGCGTTGGCGCTGTTCTACGTGCCGTCGACGCTGTGGGATCGCGCGGCGCGGCCCGCCGCCGTCGAGCCGCGGCAGGCGTCCTCCCGCGCCCCGTCGGCGGCGGCGGCGGATGCGGCGGGCGGATCGTCCGCGCCCCCCG
>JBEVLR010000247.1:0-7106 GCA_040509075.1 Burkholderiaceae bacterium
CGCAGCGCGATCGTGCAGATCCTGCCCAAGGGCACGCTGAAGTAAGACGAATCCACCGGCGCGCGGCCCTGGCGGGCGGCGCGTCCGGCGCCGTCGTCCAGCGGCGCGTCCGCGCGCGGCGACGGCCTGCGACGCACGCCGTCCCTGGCGCCGTCCCTTCGAGGAAACACGCATGAATCGCTACCCTGTCTGGAAATACCTGGTGCTGATCGTCGCGGTGCTGGTGGGCCTGCTCTACACCGTGCCGAACTTCTATGGGGAAGCGCCGGCCGTGCAGATCTCGGCCGGCAAGACGGCGGCCAAGGTCGATGCGGACATGGTGCCGCGGGTCGGGCAATTGCTCGCGAAAGCCGGCGTCAAGGCCGATTTCGTCGAATTCGCCGGCACCACCGTGCGCGCGCGCTTCGCCGACGCCGACACCCAGATCCACGCGAAGGACGTGTTGTCCAGCGGCCTGAATCCCGATCCGGAATCGCCGTCCTACATCGTCGCGTTGAACCTGCTGCCGCGCTCGCCGCGCTGGCTCGCCGCCTTGCATGCGCTGCCGATGTACCTGGGCCTCGACCTGCGCGGCGGCGTCCACTTCCTGCTGCAGGTCGACCTGAACGCCGCGCTGGCCAAGAAGGCCGAATCGCTGACCGGCGACGTCCGCACGGCGCTGCGCGAGAAATCGCTGCGCGCGAGCGTCGCGCGCGACGGCGACGGCGTCGTCGCGCTGTTCCACGACAAAGCCGCCGCGGCGCAGGCCGGCGGCGTGCTGACCGACGCTTTCCCCGACGTGCGGTGGGTCGCCGCCGACGACGGCGCCGACGTGAAGATCACGGGGACGCTGAAGCCGCCCGCGCTGCTGAAGGTGCAGGACCAGGCGATCAAGCAGAACATGACCACGCTCGGCAACCGGGTCGCGGGCCTGGGCACGTCCGAACCCGTGATCCAGCAGCAGGGGCCCGACCGCATCGTCGTCGAGCTGCCCGGCATCCAGGACACCGCGAAGGCCAAGGAGCTGATCGGCCGCACCGCGACGCTCGAGGTGCACCTGGTCGACGAAAGCGCCGAGGCCGCCGCCGGCGCGGCCGGCACCGGCCCGGTGCCGTTCGGCGCCGACCGCTACCCCGACCGCAACGGCGTGCCGATCGTCGTCAGGCACGACCTCGTGATCAGCGGCGACGATCTCGCCGACGCGCAGCCCAACTTCGACGGCCAGACGCAGGAGCCCATCGTGCGCCTGACCGTCAACGCGAAGGGCGCCCGCGTCATCCAGGAGGTGTCGCGCGAGAACATCGGCAAGCGCATGGCCATCATCCTGTTCGAGAAGAACAAGGGCGAGATCATCACGGCGCCGGTCATCCGCGGCGAGCTGGGATCGCAGTTCGTCATCACCGGCCGCATGACCACGCAGGAGACCAACGACATCTCGCTGCTGCTGCGCTCCGGCGCGCTCGCCGCGCCGATGGAGTTCGTCGAGGAAAGCGCCATCGGCCCCAGCCTGGGCGCCGACAACATCGACAAGGGGCTGCACAGCGTCCTGTGGGGCTTCGTCGCGATCATGGCGTTCATGTGCCTGTACTACCTGCTGTTCGGCGTGATCTCCACGCTGTCGCTGGCGGTCAACCTGCTGCTGCTGATCGCGGTGCTGTCGCTGATCCAGACGACGCTCACGCTGCCCGGCATCGCCGCCATCGCGCTGACGCTGGGCATGGCCATCGACGCGAACGTGCTGGTCAACGAGCGCATCCGCGAAGAGCTGCGCGCCGGCAGCGCGCCGCAGACGGCGATCTCGGCCGGCTACGAGCGCGCGTGGGCCACCATCCTGGATTCCAACATCACCACCCTGATCGCCGGCGTCTCGCTGCTCTTCTGGGGATCGGGCCCGATCCGCGGCTTCGCGATCGTGCATTGCCTGGGCATCCTGACGTCGATGTTCTCCGCGGTGTTCTTCTCTCGCGGCCTGGTCAACCTCTGGTACGGCCGCCAGAAGAAGCTGAAATCGGTGTTGATCGGCCAGGTCTGGAAGCCGGGCGGGAAAGCGGCCGACCTGCCGTCGCCCGACGACGACGCCCCCCAGGCGCCGCGCATCGCCGCCAAAGGCCGCGGCGCCGCCCGCTGACCCCGCGCCCGACCAGAGCCCCAAGGAAACAGACATGGAATTCTTCCGCATCCGGCGCGACATCCCGTTCATGCGGCATGCGCTGGTCTTCAACATCGTTTCGCTGCTGACCTTCCTCGCCGCCGTGTTCTTCCTCGTCACGCGGGGGCTGAACCTGTCGATCGAGTTCACGGGCGGCACCGCGGTGGAAGCGGCCTACGCGCGGACGGCCGACCTTGGGCGCACGCGCGGCATCGTCAACGCGCTGGGCTACGGCGACGTGCAGGTGCAGAACTACGGCACGTCGCGCGACGTCATCATCCGCGTGCCGGCGAAGGCGAAAATCGATCAGAACGCGGTCGCCGGCAAGGTGTTCGCTGCGCTGTGCAAGGCTGAATCGGGCACGGTCGGAACGAAGACGGAGACGACCCCCAAGGGCGAAGCCGTGACCCGGCCGTCTTGCGTGGACCCGGCCGGCGCCGAGCCGGTGCTGCTCAAGCGCAGCGAATTCGTCGGGCCGTCGGTGGGCGACGAGCTGGCGCGCGACGGCGCGTACGCGCTGCTCAGCGTGGTCGTCGGCATCATGCTCTACCTGGCGTTCCGCTTCGAGTGGAAGTTCTCGATCGCCGCCATCGTGGCCAACCTGCACGACGTCGTCATCATCCTCGGCTTCTTCGCCGCGTTCCAATGGGAGTTCTCGCTGTCGGTGCTGGCGGGCGTGCTGGCGGTGCTGGGATATTCCGTCAACGAATCCGTGGTCATCTTCGACCGGATCCGCGAAACGTTCCGCCGTTTCCGCAAGCTCACGGCCACCGAGGTGATCGACCACGCGATCACCAGCACCATCAGCCGGACGATCATCACCCATTTCTGCACCCAGATGATGGTGCTGTCGATGCTGATGTTCGGCGGCCCGGCGCTGCGCTTCTTCGCGGCGGCCCTGACCATCGGCATCTGCTTCGGCATCTATTCCTCGGTGTTCGTCGCGGCCGCCATCGCGATGTGGCTGGGCGTCAAGCGCGAGGATCTGCTGCGCGCGGGAACGAAGAACGAATCGAATCCGGATGATCCGAACGCCGGCGCCGTGGTGTAGATTCTGGGCAATTCCATTTTCCGGAAGCGAAACGGGCACGAATGCGTGAAGGTTCACCGTCGACGGATCTCGCCCGCAAGGCTCGGCTGACGTTCGCTGGCCAGCTGGCCCAGGCCAGCCCGCGCTTGCTCGAGGCGGTGCTGGACGCCGCCCGCGTGCTGCTCGACAAACCGGCCGAACGCAGCGTCGCCCAGCAGCGGCGCGACAACCTTCAATCGCTGATGGCGCACGGCGACGAATGGGTGCGCAGGGTCAACGAGATGCTGCACGACGCCTCCGAGATGGCGGATTCGCCCACCACCGCCGCCGGCGCCCTGGCGGCCTCGATGCGGGGGGTCAACACGCAGCAGCTGCAGCTGGTCGACGACGAGACCGTGCAGCGCGAGATCTACGTGTCGCGGCTGTCGCAGGCGATCGCCGACAGCGCCGTCTGGGAGTTGAACGACCTGGGCATGCGCATCGCCGCGCTCGAGAGCCATGACGGATTGCTGGAGCACGACCTGTTCCGTCCGCAGCAGATCGCCAAAATCTACGTGCGCTCTTTCGATGCCGTGGGGTTGCCGATCGAAGCCTGGACCAGCGCCGAAGCGGCGATGAAGTTCGAGCTGCCGCTGCTGGCCACCGAGGCCTATCACGACGCGAACGGCTTCCTGGTGGGCCGCGGCGTGATGCCCGAGGTCAACCTGCGCCAGCTGATCCGCCGCAGCGTCGAGGCGCGCTCCACGCAGGCGATGGTCGTGGCGTCGCAGCAGATGCCGTTGAACAACGACTGGCGCCACAGCGGCGGCGGGACCGCTTTCGGCGGCGCCTCTGGAACGGGGCAGGGCGGCGAGGCGGCCGGCGGCGCGGGCACCGGCGGAAACGGCCGAGGCGGCCCGAACACGGCCCGCGGCGGGCCGCCCGACTTCAGCCGCACCACGACCTACGTGCCCGACGATACCGTGCACGGGAACGCGCAGGCGGCCCGCAGCAACGAGGCCGACGCCACGCTGCTGCGCTTCGGCCGCACGATGGAGCGCCACGTCAACGGCTTCATGAACACCCAGCGCAACGACGCGCCGTCGGGCACCCTGCAGGGCGCGCTCGCGTCCGCCCAGCGCGTGTTCGTCGAGCGCGCCGAAGTCCATCGCAACGAAGGCAGCCATTTCCCGGCGGCCGAGATGGTCGATGCGCTGAAGGCCCAGAAACAGGCGCTGAAGCAGGTCGCGAACACGCCCGCGGAGCGCGCGACGATCGAAGTCGTCGCGCTGTTGTTCCAGAGCATCCTGACCGAAGACCGCATCCCCGCATCGGTGCGCGTCTGGTTCGCGCGCCTGCAGATGCCCACGCTGCGGGTGGCGATCAGCGAGCCGGATTTCTTCTCGTCGGCGCAGCATCCGGCGCGTCGCCTGATCGACCGCATGGGCGCTTGCGTCATGGGATTCGACGCGGCGCCGCAAGGGGCATTGCCCGAGATCGAGGCGGAAGTCGCGCGCGTGGTGCAGGTCGTCGAGGCCTTTCCCGAAACCGGCCGCAAGGTGTTCCAGACGGTGCTGGTGGAGTTCGAACGTTTTCTCGAGCGCTATTTCCGCGACCAAAACGAGACGACCAAGAAAGGCGTTTCGCTGGCCAGCCAGGTCGAGCAGCGCGAGACCCTGGCGATCCAATACACGATCGAGCTGCGCAAGCTGCTCGACGGCGTGCCGGTGCAGGACGGCGTCCGCGATTTCTTGTTCCAGGTTTGGGCCGACGTGCTCGCCACGGCGACGATGCGCCATGGCGCCCAAAGCCCGGAGACGCGTGAAGTGCGCGACGCCGCGCTCGAACTCGTGTGGATCGCCAGCGCGAAGACCACCCGCGAGGAGCGCGCCGAAGTCATCCGCCGCCTCGGGCCGCTGCTCGCGTCGTTGCGCCGGGGCATGGTTGCCGGCGGCCTGCAGGCCGAACGCCAGGAGACCGCGCTGCGCACGCTCAACCTGTCGCTGACGGCCGCGTTCGCGGCACGGTCCGCGACGATCGATCCCGAGCAGCTCACGCGCCTGAAACATCGCCTCGAGGCGCTCGACGAGATCCTGCCCGATGCCGATTTCGAAATCGACGATTCATTCGCGCTCGACTTGTCGCTGCACGATTCTGATGACCTCGAGGTCGTCGCCGCAGGCGGCGGCACGCCGTCGTCGGCTTCGCTGAAGGCCACCGACGAGATGCTGGTCGGCGGTTGGTACATGCTGGAATACCGCGATCGCCGGGAACCCGTGCAGCTCGTGTGGCAGGGCATGCACCGGCAACTGTCGTTGTTCGTGTCCGCGCGCGGGCGCTGCGTGCTGTTCCAGCGCCGCCGCCTCGCCGGGTTCCTGCAGATGCATCTGCTGACGCCGGCGCAGGACGAGACCCTGACCATCGCGGCCACCCGCATCGCGATCGACAAGATCAACGCGGATCCGAGCCGGTTGCGCTGAACCCGGTGCGGCGGCGACGCCCGCGCCGGCATGAGCCGAGCCCCGCAATTGCCGCGACCCGGGCGCGCGTCAGTGGATCAACCGTTCCTCGGGGGCGACGAACAGTTCGTCGAGGATCAGCGCGTCGGGTTCTTCGCCCAGGCTCCAGAACACCATCAGGATGATGATCTTCATGTCGTCCAGGCCGAGCGGGGAGCCGCCGGCCGCCATCGCGCGGTCGATCACCATCTCGCGCATGGGCGGCGGCAGCACGCCGGCCGACTCGAGGAAGGTCACGAAACCGATCGAGGTTTCTCCGAGGGACTCGATCTCGCGGTCGGAATAGAGCCGGATCGCGTCTTCCGATTGCTCGCCCGTGTAACCCTGCGTGGTGTCGGCGAGGCCATCCAGCCAATGGAGCGCTTCCCGGATTTCCTCCGATTCGAAGCCGACGGCGGTCAGTTTGCGCGATAACTGGTCGTGATCGGGACAAGCGTCCGGACGCCAATAGTTTTCGTACAGGTAGACAAGCACGTCGAACATGGGGCTGACTATACCGCAGCGGTCGGGCGTCGCCAGTGCCGGCCGGGGCTTGGAAGGGGCGTCGTCGAGGCTTTGTGAAATCCTGGCGGAGGACGGGCAATTTCATTGCAGATGAGCACCGTTGCGCCCCGGGACGTGCGAAGATGGTCGATCAGGCATGGGCTGGAGGGTGATCGGCATTCGATCGTGAAGAGGCTTGGCCAGGTCGCCTTTCCGATCGTCCGGCGGGTCATCCGTGGCCGAATCGCTGGTACAAGCCGCCCGGCAGCCGCCGCACCGATCCCGCCAGTTCGAACTCGAGGAGCTGGCCAGCCAGCCGATCGCTCGGCAGGCCCGTGCGCGCCGCGAGCGCATCGAAAGTCACCGGATCCTGGCCCAGCGCAGCGAGCAACGCGGCGTCGGGGCCCGACCCTGCCTGGGGCGTGGTGAACTCGGCCGGATGGGCCGCGAACAACGAAGGCTGCACCGGGGAGGCGCACGCCGAGCGCGGTGCGGCGCCCCCGAGGGGCAGCTCGTGCAAGATGTCATCGACCGTCTCCACCAGTTTCGCTCCCTGCTGGATCAGTTGGTGGCATCCGCGCGCGTGGGGCGCATGGATCGAGCCGGGGATCGCGAAGACCTCCCGCCCGGATTCGAGCGCGAGGCGCGCAGTGATCAGCGAACCGGATTTCAGCGCGGCCTCGACGACCAGCGTCCCGGCGGACACGCCGGCGATCAAACGGTTTCGGCGCGGAAAATTCGCCGGCAGCGCGTCCATGCCCAGCGGGTATTCGCTGGCCATCAGGCCTTCTTCGGCGATGCGGCGCGCGAGCGCCCCGTGCCGCCTGGGATAGACCCGGTCCAGGCCGGTGCCGACGAATGCGATCGTGCGGCCGGGCCCCGTCAAGCCGCCTTCATGCGCGGCGCCGTCGACGCCCATCGCGAGCCCCGACACCACGGTCCAACCGCATCCGCTCAGCGCGCGCGC
>JBEVLR010000248.1:0-7581 GCA_040509075.1 Burkholderiaceae bacterium
GTGAGGCCTGTGACACGCCGGCACGCCGGCGACGGGGTTGCGCGCTGCAGGCAGCAGTGCGCGCAAGCCGTCAATTTAGCTCAAGCTCGGCAACGTACGGCAGGTGGTCGGACATCCGCGCCCAGCCGCCGCCGCGCGGCACCATCGTGCCCTCGCAGCGGAAGCCGCGCATGTAGATGCGGTCCAACGAAAAAACGGGCATGCGCGACGGGAACGTCGGCCGCTTCGGCGCGCCCGGATCGGACGCGAGCGCGCGCGTGAGGCCGGCCCGCGACATCGGCAGGTCGAGCCGCTCGCCCCAATCGTTGAAGTCGCCCGCGACCAGCACCGGCTCGTCGTCCGGCAGTTCGTCGGCGATGTACTCGGCCAGGCGCTGGGCCTGACGCAGGCGGCTCGAATGCACGAGGCCGAAATGGGCGACGATCGAATGCACCGTCGTGCCGTTCCAGTTGACCGGCACGTAAAGCAGGCCGCGCTGCTCGAAGCGGTGATCCGAGACGTCGTGGTGGCCGACGTCGCCCAGCGGCCAGCGCGAGAGCAGCGCATTGCCGTGCTCGCCGTGCTTGGTGAACGCGTTCGAACGGTAGGCCGAGTTGTAGCCGTCGGGCGCCAGGAATTCCGCTTGGCCTTGATCGGGCCAGCCCAGCAGCGTCTGATCGAAACGGCGCGCATCGCGCGTGTGGTGCAAGCGGACTTCCTGCAAGAACACCAGATCCGCATCGAGCGCTTCCACGCCCAGGACGAGATTGTGGATCTCGAGCCGTTTCGTGGCGCCGACGCCGCGCACGCCCTTGTGGATGTTGTAAGTCGCGACGCGCAAGCACGTCGACTGGGTGGCGGTTTGCGGGGGCAGGACGGAGAAATCCGACGACGGTTTGATCACGGCAGCGCGGGCACGCGGCGACGCGTACGGTGGAAGAAGGGACGAGAGCCGTCGAGGGCCTCGCGGCATGTCAGCACCAAGGCAAATCCCATGCCGAGCCACGCCCGCGCGGAAGGGGTTCGGGCGACCCGTCGGGCTGGCGGGGGCGACGCCGCTCGGACGCTCATGCGGACGGCTCGCGGGGACGCCATCTCGGCAGATGCAGGATGGCTTCCGCGTTCGACGGCGAGAAGCACTTGTCGGCCGCCTCGCGCCACGGCAACCACATCCACGCCACGTGCTCGCGCGGGGACAGCGCGACGGGCGTGCCCGCGGGCACCAGCAGCGCGAACACATGCTCGGTGTTGTGCGTGACGCCCGGAGCGTAGCGATGGCGCCAGCGCGGATAGATCTCGTACACATTGACGAGCCCGCAATCGACCAGCGCCTCCATCGGCACCGCGGCGGTGCCGATCGCGATGCCCGTCTCCTCGACGACTTCGCGCACGCAAGCCGCCACGAGCGTCTCGCCGTCGCGCTCCTTCGAGCCGGTGACGCTCTGCCAATGGCCGCGGGCATCGGCACGCTCGATCAGCAGCACATCGAATGCGGAGGTATGGACGACGACGAGCACGGACTCCGGGATCTTGTGCGGACGCAGGGCAGGCGATGCGGACATGGAACGATGCTAGCAGCCGACCGCGGCCGGGACGGCGCCGCCCGCCGAACCAGGCCGTCGCGACGGCCGGACGGGGGCGCCGGGAATGAAGCCGCGCCCGACCCGCGGCCAAGCCGGCCGTCCGGGCTTGGCGTCCTCCGAGCGGCGTTCAGAAGCCCACGGTGCCCGACACGACGAACGTGCGGGGTTCGCCGACGGTCAGGTAGCCCGCGCCCGGAAAGCCGCCGACCGAGGCCCAATAATTGCGGTCGGCGACATTGTTGACACGGGCCCGCAGCGTCACCTCGCGTGCGCCGGCGTCGAACGCATAGCGTGCGCCGACGTCGAAACGCGACCAGGACGGAACGGCCTGCCGGTTGGCGGCATCCGCGAACTGCGTCGAGGTGTGCACCGCGCGCCCTTCGACGGCGAGGCCGGCGACCCCGGGAACGTCCCAGTCGGCGCCGAGGTTGAATTGAGACTTCGGCGAGCCGATGGCGTGCCGGCCGGCGGCGCCGACGCCGGTCACCCGCGTGTTCAGCAGGCTCACGCCGCCCAGCACGCGCAGCCCGGGCGCGGCTTCGCCGTAGAACGACAGTTCGGCCCCGCGGTTGCGTTGCGTCTGGTTGACGCCGAAGATGCCGGTGGCGGTGTCGACCGCCGCGCTCGGCTTGCGCGATTGGAACAGGCTCAGCGTGTAGCCGAAGCGGCCGTCATCGAGCTTCGCGCCGATCTCGCCCTGCTTGGTCTGGTAAGGCTTGAACACCTGGCCATGGTTTTGCACCGGATGCGACACGAAGCCGGCGTCTTGATAGGTTTGCGGCGCGATGTCGCCGGCGACCAGGCCTTCGATGTAGGTCGCGTACAGCGACAGCAGCTTGCCGGCCTTGAACACGAGGCCGGCGACCGGCGTGATGCGCGACGCCTTGTTCGGGCCGGGCGCGTTTTCGGCGCCCGTGCCGTAGTCGTAGCTGGAATTCTCGATCTTCTGGTGGCGCGCGCCGAGCGTCAGCAGCACGCGGTCGCCGGCGAAAGACAAAGTGTCGGCCAACGCGACGCTGCGGGTCTGCGTGCGCAGCGTGGTCAGGGGCGCGTCGAGCTTGCCGCCGGTGGAGAACGCTTCGTCCGGCTCGGCGATCGCCGTGGTGGCGTAGATCGTGCCGGCGGGCGCGCCGGCGAAATCCGCGAAGCCGTACGCGTTCTTCGACGCCAGCGAATACAGGCTGACCGAGCCCACGACCGTGTGGCCCACGGAGCCGGTCGCGAACTTGCCGCGCAGGCCCGCTTCGCCGGTGCCGACCGTGTCCTTGCGGGCGTTCTTGAATGCCAGCGCGCTGTCGGTGCCGTCGGCGGCCGACACCGTCAGCGTGGTCAGCGTGTTGGCCTCCCGGCCGTTGCGGAATCCGCCGGCGGCCCAGGCCGTCAGGCGGGATGAGAGATCGGCTTCGGCGCGCAGCGTGCCGAAGGTGTCGCGCTCGTTGGAGTAGGTCCAGGGCTGCGCGATCCGTTCCTCGCCGCTGGGCGGCTTCGGGATCGCGATCGACGGCGAGATGGTGATGCTGGGGGTCGACGCCGTGAGTTCGTGATCCTGGTAGCCGATGTCGGCCGACACGCGCAGGTCGCGGGTGTGGAAATCGGCGCCGATCGACACCGCGGTCAATTCGCGCTTCTCGCCGTCCACGGCCGTGCCGCCGTCGCGATGGGCCGCGCTGAGGCGCACGCCCAGCGCCTTGTCGGGGCCGATGCGCCGCCCCACGTCGACCGCCTCATAAACCTGGCCGCCGCCCTCGGCGCCGAGCGTGGCTTCGGTCAAGGGCGCGTTCGCCGCCCGCTTGGGCATCACGTCGATCGCGCCGCCCAGGCCGCTGCCGCCGGGCGCGGCGCCGTTCAGGAAGGCGCTCGCTCCGCGCAGCACTTCGACGCGCTCCACCAGTTCGGCAGCCAGGTATTGGCGCGGCAGCAGGCCATAGAGACCGTTGTAGGCCATGTCGTCGGAATAGACGGGCAGGCCACGCACCACGTAGAGCTGCTGGAAATTGCCGAAACCGCGGGCGACGCGCACGGCCGGATCGTTCTGCAGAACGTCGGCGATGCTCGCGGCCTGCTGATCCTGGATGACTTTCTGCGTGTAGTTGGTGACGTTGAACGGCGTGTCCATGACGTCTTCGCTGCCCAAGATGCCGACGCGCCCGCCGCGGGCGACTTGCCCGCCGGCGTACGGCGCCTTCAGGCCCCCGGCCGAGGCGTCCGCGCTGGCGTTGACGACGACGCTCTGCGCGTCGGCCCGGACGGTCGAACCGGCCCCGTTCGCGCCGGCCGGCGATGCCGCGACCGAAGTGGCCTGCGCGTGAACCGGAGGGCCCGCCATCGTCAGGGCCGCGATGGCGCAAGACAAGGTGCTGTGGCGCAAAAGAAGATGATGCATCGATATCATTCCTGATGGTATTGAAAATGAGAAACATTCTTAATCTCATTGTGCATCAACTCTTCAGTGGCCAGAGCGGCGAATCGAACCGTCGGCGAGAATCGAAGCTGACGAACCCTGCGGACGTTTAGTCGGTCGAATCCGCTCGACCGCGGGTCAAATCGCGCAGCCTGTCCAATGAGTCAAGAAGTCGAATCCATCAAGGCCGGCTTGCGTCAAGTCGACGACTACGAACGCAAGGGGCTGCTGCGCGCGAATGAGGCCAAGGCGACACGCGACGCGTTGCTGCGCCGGTTGATGCGCCTGGTGATCCCCGACATGCCCGCGCCTCGCATTGCGCTGCAGGTTCGCCTGGGGTCGGCCGCGGCGATGCTGACGCTGGTGGGCGGCGCGACGGCTTACTTGCTGGCCGGGCATGCGGGGCTGTGGAGGCGCAGCGAAGAGCTGCTCACGGCCGGCCGGATCGCGGCGGCGCAGGGCGAAGCATCGCGCGGCGAGCGCGCGGCGCGCCTGCGCGCCGGGCTATCGATCGCGCCGGATGCGGACGGCCGCTTTTCCTACGGCGCAGCCCCCATCGACCCCGCCCGGGACGCGAGCGCGGCCGAGGTCGCGCCGCTGCTGTCGGGCCGCATCGACATCGCTCCCGGTCTCGCGTCGCGGATGGCGCCAGGCGATGCGCTGTTCGTCATCGTCCGTTCCCGCGCTGACCCGGACGGCGTGCCGCTCGCGGCGATGCGCTTCGATGCGCGCCGGCTCCCGCTCGATTTCGACGTCCGGGCAAACGCGCTCGTCGGCGCACCGGATCGCCTGCTGCGGACGCCCTCCGTCATCGTGACGGCACGGGTGTCGAAGACCGGCAGCGGATCGGCGGCGCCGGGCGACCTTGTCGGAACGTCCGCGGCCGTGGCGCCGTGGAGCCGGCAAGCCCGGATCGTGATCGACCGGGCGCTGATCGGGCGCTGATCGGGCGCCGGCGCGAAAGGCTTCAGCCGGCGGTTCCCGCCGCCGGACTCCGCAGGCGGATATGAAGCTCGCGCAGCTGCTTCTCGTCGACCGCGCTCGGCGCGCCGGTCAGCAGATCCTGCGCCCGCTGGGTCTTCGGGAACGCGATCACGTCGCGGATCGATTCGGCGCCGGTCATCATCGTCACGATGCGGTCGAGGCCGAACGCCAGCCCGCCGTGCGGCGGCGCGCCGTACTGCAACGCATCGAGCAGGAAGCCGAATTTGATCCTGGCGTCCTCGGGGCCGATGTTCAGCGCGGCGAACACTTTGCTCTGCACGTCGGCGCGATGGATGCGCACCGAGCCGCCGCCGAGCTCCCAGCCGTTGAGCACCATGTCGTAGGCCTTGGCGATGCAGGCGCCCGGCTCGGTGTCCATCAGGTCTTCGTGCCCATCCTTGGGCGCCGTGAACGGATGGTGCACGGCGTTCCAGCGGCCTTCGTCGTCGTCGCGCTCGAACATCGGGAAATCCACCACCCACAACGGCGCCCACTTGTCCTCGAACAGCCCGTGCGACTTGCCGAAATCGCTGTGGCCGATCTTCAGGCGCAGCGCGCCCATCGCGTCGTTGACGACCTTGGCTTTGTCCGCGCCGAAGAAGATCAGGTCGCCGTTGGCCGCGCCGGTGCGCGCGAGCACTTGCGCGATCGACGCGTCGTGCAGGTTCTTCACGATCGGCGACTGCAGGCCTTCGCGGCCCTTGGCCGAGTCGTTGACCTTGATCCAGGCCAGCCCTTTCGCGCCGTAGATCTTCACGACCTCGGTGTAGGCATCGATCTCGCCGCGGCTGATCTCGGCCCCGCCCGGCACGCGCAGCGCGACGACGCGGCCGCCGCCCATCGCCGCCGCCGAGGAGAACACCTTGAAATCGACGTCCGCCATCACGTCGGTCAGCTCCGTGAACTCCATGTTCACGCGCAGGTCGGGCTTGTCCGAGCCGTACAGGCGCATCGCGTCGGCGTAGGCCATCACCGGATACTTGCCGAGGTCGACGCCGATCGCGTTCTTGAAGACCGAGCGGATCATGCCTTCGAACATGTCGCGGATCTCTTCTTCCTCGAGGAAAGAGGTTTCGATGTCGATCTGCGTGAACTCGGGCTGGCGGTCGGCGCGCAAATCCTCGTCGCGGAAGCATTTGGTGATCTGGTAGTAGCGGTCGAAGCCCGCCACCATCAGCAATTGCTTGAAGATCTGCGGCGATTGCGGCAGCGCGAAGAAGCAGCCGTCATGGACGCGGCTGGGCACGAGGTAGTCGCGGGCGCCCTCCGGGGTGCTCTTGGTCAGCATCGGGGTCTCGATGTCGACGAAGCCTTTCGCGTCGAGGTAGCGCCGCACTTCCATCGCGACGCGGTACCGCAGCATCAGGTTCTTCTGCATCTGCGGGCGCCTCAGGTCGAGCACGCGGTGCGTCAGCCGGGTCGTCTCGGACAGGTTCTCGTCGTCGAGATGGAACGGGGGCGTCACGCTCGGGTTCAGCACCTCGAGCTCATGGCACAGCACCTCGATCTTGCCGCTGGTGAGGTTGCCGTTCTCGGTGTTGGCCGGGCGCGCGCGCACCAGGCCGACGACCTTCAGGCAGAACTCGCCGCGCACGCCCTCGGCCGTCTTGAAAGTTTCGGCGCGGTCCGGGTCGCAGACGATCTGGACGAGGCCCTCGCGGTCGCGCAGGTCGATGAAGATGACGCCGCCGTGATCGCGGCGCCGATGCGCCCATCCCATCAGGGTCACGGTCTGGCCCATCAGCGTTTCGCTGACGAGGCCGCAATAAGTGGTTCTCATGGCAATCCTTCCGTTTTTTTTCTGAACGCCGAGGCGCCGGGGCCTTCAGCCCGCCCGATCTGGATCGGTCCCCGCCGGCGGGGCCGTGAAGGCCGCCGGGGGTGCGACGACGCCCATGGAGATGATGTACTTCAGCGCCTCGTCGACGCTCATCGACAGCGGCACGCAATCCCTGCTCGGCATCATCAGGAAGAAGCCGGACGTCGGATTGGGGGTGGTCGGCACGTAGAGGCTGAGGTGCTCGCCGGGCAGCGCCGCCGCGACCTCGCCCGACGGACGGCCGGTGACGAACGCGATCGTCCAGCTGCCGGCGAGCGGGTACTGCACGAGCACCGCTTCGCGGAACGCGTTGCCGTTGGTGGAGAACAGCGTATCGGAGACCTGCTTGACCGACACGTAGATCGACTTGACGATCGGGATGTGCGACAGCAAGCGGTTCCATTGCGCGAGCCACCAGGCGCCCACCATGTTGGTGACGAACATGCCCGTCAGCAGCAGCAGCACGACGAGCAACACCACGCCCAGGCCCGGCACGCGGATCAGCAGCGCGATGAACCCGTCGGCCTCGTTGGGCAGCACGCGCTGCACGGTCGTCAGGATGGCGTGGAACAAGCCGTCCATCAGGCCGATCGCCCACATGAGCACGCCGACCGTGACCGCGAGCGGCAGCCACACCAGCAGGCCGGCGAACAGGTATTTCCTCAAGAGGGGCTCCCGCCGCGCACGATGGCGGCCGTGGCGGCGCGCATCGCCCGCCGCGTCAGTGGCACGGGCAGCTGCCGCCGCCGTGCGTGCCGGACGACGAGCTGCCGGAGCCGCCCCCGCCGTCCGGCGACGGCGCGGGAGCCGCCGAC
>JBEVLR010000249.1:0-12623 GCA_040509075.1 Burkholderiaceae bacterium
GGCCGCCCGAGACCTTGTAGCTGTTCTGGTTGAACTTGCCGCCGGCGTGCAGCTCGGTCAGCGCGATCTCGGCCGCCGAGCGCTTGGGCTCGTGCTTGTCGTCCATCTTCACGCCGGTCGGGATGCCGCGACCGTTGTCGACCACCTCGAACACGAGGTGGTGCAGCCCCGTGCCGTCGGACGTGTCGCCGATGTACATGCCCGGGCGCTTGCGCACCGCCTCCAGGCCTTCGAGGATCTGGATCGAGCCTTCACCGTAGGTGTCGCCGTTGAGGGCGCCGCCGGCGCGGACGCCGCGCCCGCGCAAACGCCCGCGATGTCGGCCGAGGAGATCAAAGCCGACAAGGCGGCCAAATCGCTCGCCGTCTCGGCGGCCTACGGCGAAGGGTCGATCCAGATCCTGGAAGGCCTGGAAGCGGTGCGCAAGCGGCCGGGCATGTACATCGGCGACACGTCCGACGGCACCGGCCTGCACCACCTGGTCTTCGAGGTCGTCGACAACTCGATCGACGAGGCGCTCGCCGGCCATTGCGACGACATCATCGTCACCATCCACACCGACAATTCGATCTCCGTCATCGACAACGGCCGCGGCATCCCCACCGGCGTCAAGATGGACGACAAGCACGAGCCCAAGCGCTCCGCCGCCGAGATCGCGCTGACCGAGCTCCATGCCGGCGGCAAGTTCAACCAGAACAGCTACAAGGTGTCCGGCGGCCTGCACGGCGTGGGCGTGTCGTGCGTCAACGCGTTGTCTAACTGGCTGCGGCTGACGGTGCGGCGCGACGGCAAGCAGCACTTCATCGAATTCCGCAAGGGCGTCCCGCAGGACCGCGTCCTCGAGATGCGCGACGGCGTCGAGACCAGCCCGATGAAGATCACCGGCGACACCGAACGCCGCGGGACGGAAGTGCATTTCCGTCCCGACGAGGAGATCTTCACCAACATCGACTTCCACTACGACATCCTCGCCAAGCGGCTGCGCGAACTTTCGTTCCTGAACAATGGCGTCAAGATCCGCCTCGTCGACGAGCGCAATTCGAAGGAAGACAACTTCGCCTATGTCGGGGGCGTGAAGGGCTTCGTCGAATTCATCAACAAGGGCAAGTCCACGCTGCACCCGAACATCTTCCACGCCCAGGGCGACAAGATGAGCGACCAGAACACGCCGGTCTCGGTGGAAGTGGCGATGCAGTGGAACGACACGTACAACGAGTCCGTGCTGTGCTTCACCAACAACATCCCGCAGCGCGACGGCGGCACCCACCTGACCGGCCTGCGCGCCGCGATGACGCGCGTGATCAACAAGTACATCGACGACAACGAATTCGCGAAGAAGGCGAAGGTCGAGATCGCCGGCGACGACATGCGCGAAGGGCTGGCCTGCGTCGTCAGCGTGAAGGTTCCCGAGCCCAAGTTCTCCAGCCAGACCAAGGACAAGCTGGTCTCCAGCGAAGTCCGCGCGCCGGTGGAAGACATCGTCAGCCGGCTGCTGACCGACTGGCTGCTCGAGAATCCGAACGACGCGAAGATCATCTGCGGCAAGATCGTCGACGCGGCCCGCGCGCGCGACGCGGCCCGCAAAGCCCGTGAAATGACCCGCCGCAAGGGGGTCCTCGACGGCATGGGCCTGCCCGGCAAGCTCGCCGACTGCCAGGAGAAGGATCCCGCGATGTGCGAGATCTACATCGTCGAGGGCGACTCCGCCGGCGGCTCCGCCAAGCAGGGCCGCGACCGCAAGTTCCAGGCGATCCTGCCGCTGCGCGGCAAGATCCTGAACGTCGAGAAGGCGCGCTACGAGAAGTTGCTGTCCAGCGAAGCCATCCTGACGCTGATCACCGCGCTCGGCACCGGCATCGGCAAAGGCATGGGCGGCGACGATTTCAACCCCGACAAGCTGCGCTACCACCGCATCATCATCATGACGGACGCGGACGTCGACGGCGCCCACATCCGCACGCTGCTGCTGACGTTCTTCTATCGCCAGATGCCCGAGCTCGTCGAACGCGGCCACATCTATATCGCGCAGCCGCCGCTGTACAAGGTCAAGCAGGGCAAACACGAGCAATACCTGAAGGACGGCGGCGAGCTCGACGCCTTCCTGCTGAAGGTGGCCCTCGACGGCGCCGCGATCGAACCCGGCGAAGGCCGCGCCGCGCTCGCCGGCGCCACGCTCGAGGAGCTCGCCCGCAAATACCTCCTCGCCACCAACGTGATGGAGCGCCTGTCGAACTGGATGGACGTCGAGGCGCTGCGCACCATCGCCGATGGCCTCACGCTGAACCTCGACGACGCGTCCAGCGCCGAAGCCAGCTCCGTCGCGCTCGCCGCCGCGCTGCACGACGCCGAAGTCACCGCGCAGTTCGACGAGCGCACCGACAAGCACGTGCTGCGCATCGGCCGCCAGCACCACGGCAACACCAAGGCCAGCGTCATCACGCAGGACTTCGTCCACGGCGCGGACTACGAAGCGTTGAGCAGCGCCGGCGTCACCTTCAAGGGCTTGCTCGGCCCCGACGCCGTCGTCCAGCGCGGCGAAGGCGAACGCCAGAAAGAAAGCAAGGTCGCCGACTTCCGCGCCGCCATGGCCTGGCTCATGACCCAGGCCGAAAGCGCCGTCGCCCGCCAACGCTACAAAGGCCTCGGCGAGATGAACCCCGAGCAACTATGGGAGACGACCATGGACCCGACCGTGCGCCGCCTGCTCAAGGTCGAAATCGAAGACGCGATCGAAGCCGATCACGTATTCACGATGCTGATGGGCGACGAAGTGGAACCGCGAAGGAATTTCATCGAGTTGAATGCGTTGAGGGCGGCGAATATTGATGTTTGAGGGTTGCCGGAGTTGCACAGCCCGTCATACTTCACAAGGCACCCGACACCGCATGTCAAACGTTCCGGAGGACATCTACAAGTCCAAGGGCAAGCTGGAAAATTATTTCGGCGCGGCGCGCCGTGATCCTCCAGGAGCTGGAGCTACGTCGAAGGTGTTGCGCCGGTTGCGACGACGTGTCCGTACGCCGGACCAATCTCGGTAAGCTTGCGGGCGAACTGTGACGACGCCCACTCGATGAATGCGGCGACTCGTGGATAACGGTCGCGTCCGGGCGGGTGCAGCAGATGGACTGGCAACGGCGGGGGGAGATGACTTTCCAAGACCTCGACGAGCGCGCCTGAGCGAAGTTCATGCATGACGCGGTAGCGTGGCGCCTGCATGAGCCCCATCCCGCTCACGGCCATGCATGCGTTGCTTGAGGCGGTTCTCACGGTGACGGACGTCGGCAGGTTGATCGACTGTATGCCGGCTGGCGTTCGGAACTTGAGTGGCATCACGGCGCCGGTCGCGGATGAAACAAACCCGACCATTTGGTGACCGGCGAGCTCGTTCAACTGGCGAGGCGATCCATGCCGACCGAGATAGCCGGGGCTGGCGAAAGTGCTTTCCTCCAGGTACCCAAGACAGCGCCCCTCCAGCGAATCGTTGCTGCGCTCACCGACGCGTATCGCGCAATCGACGCCCTCTTTAAACAGGTCCACCAAACGATCGCCTTCGCCAACGTGCAAGCGGACGAGTGGATATCGTTCCAGAAATTCTGGAAGAGTCGGGAAGAGGAAGCGTCTGGCCCAGGTGCCGTGTACGTCTATGCGCAGATGCCCCGCTGGAAGCACCTCGCCAGCTGCGGCCTCCGCCTCCTCCACCTCAGCGACGATGAACAGGCAGCGTCGATAGAACTCTTCTCCTTGGGCAGTTGGACTGACCTGCCGGGTGGTCCTCACGAGCAAGGTCGTTCCGAGCCGCTTTTCCAGTTGCTGGACTGTTTCAGAGAGCCTCGCACGCGGAACTCCAAGGTCGGCTACCGCCCGGGTGAAGCTCTTGCGTTCGACGATGCGCGCAAACGCGCGCATCGCATCAATACGATCCATGACTTGTTCCTGAATTCGACCACATTGGTACGAAAAATCGATCCAATAAAGAATCGATTATGACGGTTCCACGTATTGCTGCAGCGCCGACATACGTTCTCAAGCGAGGTATCTTGGGATGGGCTGTCCCGATGTATGTGATCTTCGGTCTGTTCAGGTGGATGTGGCATCCCGAGAACGCCCTCCACGCAATGGTTTGGGACATTCCCCTGTGGCTCTCCTGCGGGATCGTGTTCGGTGTGGCGACTTGGTACTTCTGGGACGCGCGATACAGGCAATACGTTGCCAAGCACGGTGAGCCAAAAGACGCTTAGGCCAGCCGCGGCCGCGCGACGAGACCCGGCCGAGGCTTCGTCGCGCGCGTGCCCGTCGCCCACCCGCTGGCGGCGATGGGCCTTCGGCAACAGCGGCCCCAGTGGCTTCCAGAGCGCCGCACAGACTTCCCGGTTCCTTCCCATATATCGTCCAACGCCGTACCGCGGCGGGACGATGGCATGGTTTCGTCAGCCACTCCAAGTCGCGTGCCGAGCTTACGCGTCGCTGGAACGCTCCGCCTTCACGAACCGCGTCCCGCTGTCCGCCAGCTTGCGCAGCAGCCGCGCGAGCTCGGTGACGTCCTGGCTGTCCCAGTCGGCCAGCACCGCTTTGAACAGCCTCTCCCGCGCGCGGTCCAGCGCGAGCGTCATCGTGCGGCCCGGTTCGGTGATCACCGCCTCCTTGATGCGCGCGTCCTGTGCGTTCACTTGCCGGCCGACGAGGCCCAAGCCCTCGAGCTTCGTCACCTGGCGGCTGACAGTGGTGTAGTCGCGGCCGCACAGTTCGGCCAGTTCGCCGATGCCCAACGGGCCGCGGCGATCAATGCGGATCAGCAACGGAAACAACGCGCGATCGAGGTCGACGCCAGCCATCTCAATCAGCGCGGCATCGGGCTGCGGGCGATTGAGGATGCCGTTGATGTCCAGCAGCGCATCCCGCAGTTGCAGCAGTTCTCGCTTCATGGGCGCTCGCTCGTATGCGCGAAAATTATGTGCATAATGCACTCATTATGGGCCCGGCGACGTTTACATGGCCGCCGGAATCACCGCTACGGAGTTGACCATGAAAGCAGCGATCATCGAATGGGCCGGCCAGCCGCCGGTGTTCGGAAACTTCAGGGAGCCCGCCGCGGCGCCAGGGTTGCGCTTGGTGCACGTCACCGCGGCGGCCATCAGCCACGTGACCAAGGGCCGCGCGTCGGGCCGGCATTACAGCGCCGAAGGCGCGTTGCCGATGATCCCGGGCGTCGACGGCGTCGGCGTCGACGAGCAGGGGCGCCGCGTTTATTTCATCCTGCCCGAGGCCCCGTACGGCGCGATGGCCCAGCGCAGCCTGGTCGACGCGCGGCGCTGCATCGCGCTGCCCGACGGCCTGGCCGACACGGACGCCGCCGCGCTGGCGATCCCGGGCATGTCGTCCTGGGCCGCGTTCGTCGAGCGCGCCCGCTTGGTCGCGGGCGAGACGGTGCTGGTCAACGGCGCGACGGGCGCATCGGGCCGGCTGGCGATCCAGGTCGCCAAGCATCTCGGCGCCCGCAAGGTGATCGCGACGGGCCGCAACACGGCGTCGTTCGACGAATTGCGCGCGCTCGGCGCCGACGTCACCGTCGCGCTGACGCAGGAAACCGGCGCGCTGGCGCAGGCCTTCGAGCACGAGTTCGCGCAGGGCGTGGACGTGGTGCTCGACTATGTCTGGGGCGCGAGCGCCGAGGCCTTGATCGTCGCCGCCGCCAAGGCCGGCCCGGAGGCGGTTCCGATCCGCTACGTGCAGATCGGCGCGATCAGCGGCGCCGACATCACGCTATCCGGCGCGGCGCTGCGCTCGTCCGCGCTGCAGTTGATGGGCAGCGGCATCGGCAGCGTGCCGCAGCCGCGCATTCTCGCGGCGATCCGCGGCGTGCTGGAGGCCGCGCCGGCAGCCGGCTTCAAGGTCGCGATGCGCGTCCTGCCGCTGGCCGACGTCGCCGCCGCTTGGGACGCCGGCGACGCCGAATCGCGAGTCGTGCTGGTTCCCTGAGTCAGCCTTCGAGGAGCCTGCCGATGACCGGATCGCCACCCATGCTCGCCGGACGTTTCAAGCGCCTGGCGTCGCTCGCGCAGCAACCACGGCCTGGACGCGGGCCGATCGCACCTGCTTTTGCAGGGGTCAGGATGAACTGTGGCGGACGACGCGCCGAGTCGTTGATCTACCATTGGCGCCAATGCGAGTCATCCGGCGCTTCACGGCAGACATCGACCCGAGCGCAGTTCCCGAAAGCGGACTCGTTGCGCTGCCCTTCGCGCTGACCGCGCTGCGCGCCTTGCTCGCCCCGGCGATGGTGTCGCTGGCCGTCGTTTGGCCGAGCCATCCGGCTTTCGGCGCTTGCCTGGTCGCGGCGTTTCTGTCGGACGTCTTCGACGGCGTCATCGCCCGGCGCCTCGGCATCGCGACGGCGAACCTGCGCCGCTTCGACAGCATCGCCGACACCTTGTTCTACGCAGGCGCGTCCTTCGCCGCATGGCATCTGGAGCCGCAGGCGCTGCTTGACCACCGGACGGCGCTCGTGCTGCTCGTCCTGCTGGAGATTTCGCGCTACGCGTTCGACCTGATCAAATTCAAGCGCGAGGCGAGCTATCACATGTGGTCGTCGAAGCTTTGGGGGCTGGCGCTGTTCGTCGGTTTTTTCTCGCTGCTGGCGCTGGGTCGATCCGGATGGGCGGTGACGGCGGCCATTTGGCTGGGCCTCGTCGCGGACATCGAAGGCCTGGCGATTTCGGCCGTGCTCACGCGATGGACGAACGACGTGCCGAGCATCGCGCATGCGATCCGGCTCAGGAAGGCCGTTCAGACGTGAGCCCGGCGGTTCGCGACGCGGGCGGCTCGTTCGGCCGCCGCGCGCCCCTGCGGCCACGGCGCCGCTCAGCTGCCGAAGTACTTCGAAAGTCCCCTGAAGTACTTGAAATACGTCCTGGCGTCGTCGCTGGCGAGCTGTTCCGACAGGGCGGGCACGCCCACCAGCTTGAATCCGGCGGCGCCGGTATTGAGCTGCTGCAATTCGAAATTGCCGCCTTGCGTGGACATCTCGAACAGGTTCGCCTTCGTCCGCGGGGAGGCGTCGGCGTCCGGTTCGGGGATCTCGTCGTCCAGGTCGATCTGCAGCGCCAGCAGCTCGGCCTCGGAGAGGCACTGGGCGCTGCGGTCTTTTGCGCTCTTGCAGTTGATGCAGATGTCCAGGCCGATCATCGAGCCCAGCACCGCCAGGCGCTTGACCAGCTTGTAAGGCTCGGTTTTGCCGGACCGGTAGGACTTGTCGTTCCACAGGCGCTGGATCTGCCGCGCCAGCGTCCTGACATGCCTGGCGTCGCCCGTGATGGCGTCATTGCGCTCCAGCCATCGTCCGACCTGCCCGCCGAGGGCCGCGTCGGGATCGTGCGCGGCGTCGCCCAGCAGGGTGGACATCGCCTTGGCGTTCTGCTCGTCGCTCTTCGCCCAGCCGGTCAGTCGCGCAAGTTGTGCGTTCTGCGTGTGGAACGCGATCCTGTTGACGCCGAAATTGAAAGCGTCCACGCGGATCCGGACCTGGACCGGAACCGTTCGGCCGTCGGGGGCGTCCACCATCAGCATCTGTTCGCCCTGCTGCAGGCGTTCCCAGGCGCCGAGTTGGTCCTCCCACATGCGCCGCTCGTTCACGCCCTTGCTCTTGCCCTTGGCCAATAACGAGCGGAAGACATCGGGCGTCAGCAGCGAAATCGATGTGAGCGACAGCTCCACCGGACGACCTTTCAGCGCAGCCTTGAGCTTTTCGGGATCATTGACGAGCGCGGCCGTGGCGATATCCTTGGCGCGCCGGTCGGCCGCGGCCGCGCGCATGAGGTCGGCGCACTCGTTGCGGTATTTCTTGTCGTCGCGCATGCGGGCCAACGTGTTCTCGCCCCGGGGCTCCCACTTGGACAGGGGCAGCAGGTTGACGATCAACTTGTGCAATTCCGCGTCGGACATCGTCTTGAGGTGGGAGCCGCTGATGTCGTAGGCCGTGAGCGTGCCGTGCCGAATGGCCTGGAACCGCTTGCGGAGCCGGCCTTGCTTGTTCGGCACCTCCAGCCGGTTCACCGCCAAGTTGACGGCGTGACGGAATTCCGTGGTCATGTGGCAATTCAGGCCGCCGCCGCCCATGTCCTTGAAGGTGCTGTGCAGCCGCGACTGCGGGACGATCGTGCTCTTGACGTCGATCGTCCTGCCGGAGCGGTCGATGTAGGGAACCGTCTTGTCGATGACATGCCAGGGCTGGCTGTTGAGCGCCGCCATCCGTCCGTGGTGGAGCGCGGTGGGCAGATCCGGCGGCGCCAGGCCCGATTTCTTGAACAGGGCCTGCAGGTACAGCTGCATCATCCCCTCCTCCCGCACGCCCGGATCGGACTTCGGCAAGGGCGGCATGCGCTCCGGATCCAGGAAGTCCGGGTCTTTGCCCAGGCCCTGGAGCACGGAGGTCGCCGCGCATTTGTTCAATCCCTTGTCGATGCCGTCGGAGCCCATCAGCCGGCGGATTTCGCGGTTCCTCAGCGGCTGCGTGTCCGGTTCGTCGCGGAATTCCAGCATGCGCGATCGCAACTGTCCCCGCGCGTTCCGGAACATGGTCTGCTGGTCTTGCGTCAGTTCGGAAGCGTCGGCGAGCTGCAGGTCGATCACATGGATCGCGGACTCGGTGGCGATGCTTTTGGCGTGGAAGACTTGCCGGGCGGAAAAGGGGTTGGGGTTGGCGCTCCGATGGGCCTGGTAAGCGGTCAGGTGCGCTTGCATCTGTTGGGCGAAATCATCGACGATCTGCCGCATCTCGCCGTCGAGGGCGCCGATGCCTTTCGACGGATCCAGGCCGAGTTCCGCCGCGAGCTGCTTCAAGTCCGTGATCGCCGCCTGGAGCGACGCCCGGCCGCCGTCCGGCGATTCCAGGAGCGTGCCGCCATCGCCGCCCAGCAGCTCCAGGGCGTTTGCGATCGTCGTGTTCTGGCGGACGAACAGGGCGCTCGACGCTTCATCCGCGGGAAGCCGCTCGACGATCGACCGGCCCAGGCTCATCGCCTCGGCCCGGGTCGTGGCGACTTCCTCGCTGTCCCCGACCATGTTCATGCTGATCCTCGTCGGCTTGGCCGACAGGCGCAAGGGCAGCGAGAGGCTGCGCAGCGGCTTGGTGGATTTGGCGGGCGTGGCCGGAAGCTGGCCCAGCAGAGGCGCGCTCCAGGCCCTTTTGACTTCCGGCTGCGGCGAGGGCTGCGGCGCCTTGTCCTTTTTCGCCGGCCACGGGCCCGGGAGGTTGGCCAAACAAAGCATCATGGTGGAAAATTTCATGCCAACGCTTTCGCCATCCGCTCTTTTGAGAAATCGCACCGGGCGGGGTCGTGCCGGTGGATATCGGCTCCGCTTGGGATTTTGGCCAAATGGAGTCAGATGTCCGTCCATGTTGGCATGCCGCCGCCCGGCGCGGTGCGGGCGTTGCGCAGTGCAGCATCGCGCTGCGAAGCGGACCTTTGCCCATTCCGGACCCAACCATGCCCATTTCATCCCGCGGCGACGCGCAGCGAAGAGTCGATGACATCCGGATTTTCCGCGAAGAGTGGTCGCGGGTGGAGACGGAGGGCGTGCTCCGCCTCGACGAGGCGCAACGCGCCGCTTTGGCGGGCTACCACGACGCCTTGGTCGCGGGCCTGGAGAGGGACTTCGACGTCGACCGCGATTCGACGGCCAAGCAGCTGTCGCTCGGCATGCGCGTCGCATCGTTCATCGGCGCCATGGCGCTAGCCGCGAGCGTCTTCTTCCTTTTCCGCAGCTTTTGGGGATTCTTCTCGACGACGACGCAAGTCGTGACGGTCGCAGGCCTCGGGCCCGGCGCCTTCCTCCTGACGATGGCGGTTGCCCGCCGCGACGCGACCGGTTATTTCACGAAACTCGCCGCGACGGTCGCGTTCGCCTGTTTCGTCTTGAATGTCGTCATGCTCGGGCAGATCTTCGACATCACGCCCTCGGACGTGGCGTTCCTGCCCTGGGCGGCCCTGGCGTTCCTGCTCGCCTACGCGTGCGAGCTGCGCCTGCTGCAAGCGGCCGGCATCGTGTGCCTGATCGCGTTCATCTCTGCGCGCACAGGCTCTTGGAGCGGCATGTACTGGATCCACTTCGGCCAGCGGCCCGAGGACTTCTTCCCCGCGGCCGTCGCGATCTTCATGGCGCCGAGCGTTTTCGATCAGTCCCGATACGCCGGCTTCGCCGCCGTCTACCGTGTCTTGGGCATGTTGGCGCTCTTCCTGCCGGTGCTCGTGCTCGCGAACTGGGGCACGGCCAGCTATCTCGATCTCGACCGCGGCGCCATCGAAGGCCTCTACCAGGCCGCGGGGTTCGCGGGAACGGCCGGCATGGTCTGGTGGGGCGCACGGCGCGGCTGGAAAGAGGTTTCGAACACGGGGATCACGCTGTTCGTGATCTTCTTCTACACCAAGGTGTTCGATTGGTGGTGGGACTGGATGCCGAAATATGTCTTCTTCCTGTTGACGGGCCTTGCCGCGGTGCTGCTCCTGCTGGTGTTCAAGCGCCTGCGCGGAGTGATCGCATGATTCGGCGCGGACGCATCGCGACCTGGACCGGCCTCGGGCTCATCGTCGTCACGAACGCGGTGGCGCTCGGCGGCGTCGCTTTCAATCGGACCGGGCCATCGCAGGGCAAGCTCAGGCTGAGCGAGCGGGAGCTCAGCCCTTCCTACGCCGGCATGCGGGAGAAGACCGAGAACAGCGGCCTGTCGTTGGCGTTTCGCTGGCAGAGCTTGCCATTGAAGAAGACGGTCCCCCGAGCCGGCGCTTTTTATGGCGGAGCCAACCATCCCGGATGGCTGGATGCGGCGAAGATGGCCTCGCTCGGGTTCGACGCGCCGACGCCTCCGGCGCCCGGGTTCGGCCGTGCCTCCTCGGCTGATCGACGGCAACTTCCCCGCGAGGTCTTCATCGTGCTGGAATTGGCGGGGCCCGCATGGCAGGAAGCGTTGCGCCGAGCCCGGGAAGCCGACGAGTCCGTGGAAGCCGGGAAAGAGCGGAAAGCCGACGCCCCGGCAGCCCCGGATCGCGCCCCGCTTCCCGGCAGCCGCCTGTTCGCCGTGGACGCCGGGTTGGACCAGGAGACGCTGCGCGCCAAATTTCCCGATCGCACGGTCTATGCGATCGTCCGCGGCCGGATCCGACCGGCCCCGGCGCCGGAAGACTCCGGTTCCGCCGGACTCATCGATGCCCTCAGCATCGACGCGGTTCATGTGCCGTTGGAAATGCGCGCCGTTTTCGACCGGCGTCCGCCGGCTGAAGACGGGCGATCGGCGGAAGCGGGCGCCCATTTCGACGCCACGGTGGTGTTCGGCCGCCGATCCGAACCGTGGTTGGAGGCCGCGACGAGGCGCTGAGCGGGCGCCATCGCCGATGGATCGCCCGCCCCCGGGCACCGGCTCTGGGGTTCCGAAGTGGAGCGTCGAGCCGAAGCACGGGGCGGGGCCCTCACCGCTTTTTAGACGTCAGGCTGTTGTAGGCGGCCCCGACGACGATCGCGGCGGCGAGGGCCGCTAGCGGATGCGTGCGCACGGCGTCGCGTGCCGCCGAGATCCATTCCCCCACTTCGTCCACGCGTGACTGGATGGCTTGCTTGCCGTTGGCGATCGTGTCTTTGGCGGCGTTCGCCGCGCCCTTGGCCGACTCGATCTTGTCGTGGACGCCGTCGATCACCGGGGCGACCTTCCCGACCGTCGCGTCGACCGCGGCATGCGCCCCCTGGGCGGCGCGTGCGAGCGTCTCGCCGCCCGCCGGGCGCTGCGTGTTCGGACTCCCGGCCGGCACGGCGGAGTTTTGGGGATTCGGCTTGGAGGTGTCGTCCATGGATTTCTTTGCTGAGGTCGGCGCCAAATCGGCGACCTTGCTCAAAGGCAACCCATATGCCGTGGGGCCGCACTGTCCGGCTGAACGAGGCGCGCGGTGGCGGATGAGGAACGAGGATCGCGGCGACCGCTGACATCCTGGGGCGCCGCCAAAACGGAAAATCCGCGGCATGGCCAGGCGAAAAAGCGCGACCAGCTGGACAAGACTCGTCATGCGGGGAATGCGCGCCGTGTCGCGCGCCGCATCGAGTGTCGGCAAGCAGGCGCTGAAATCCGGTACGACACGTGCCGTCCGTTCAAGGGCGCGGCAGGCTGCCGAATCGAAAACGCCGCGCGGGTCGGCTCCTCGCGGCGCGGGCGATTGGATCGCCGGCATCGCCACCGCGGCGGCCGGCGGGCGGCGCTATCACTTGTATCGGCCGCCGGGCGCCGTCGCCGACGGGCCATTGCCGCTGATGGTGATGCTGCACGGCTGCGGACAAGACGGGAAGGGTTTCGCGGCGAGCACCCGGATGAACGCGATGGCCGCCCGGGAACGTTTCCTGGTCCTTTATCCCGAGCAGGAACGCCTGGCGAATGCGCACGGCTGCTGGAACTGGTTCGAGACTCGTTCCGGCAGGGCGCAGGGCGAAGCCGCATCGATCTTGGCGGCGATCGACCAGGTGTGCTCGCTGTACGGTGCCGACGGGTCGCGGATCGTGATCTGCGGACTGTCGGCGGGCGCGAGCATGGCGGCCTTGGTCGCCTTGCGCCATCCGGATCGGTTCAAGGCGGTCGTGATGCATTCCGG
>JBEVLR010000250.1:0-6278 GCA_040509075.1 Burkholderiaceae bacterium
CAGCATTCCGAGATCTTGCAGGCTGCTCACTTTCAAGGCGATGTCCCCCGGTGGCCCGTCCATTCAGGAACCCGCGCCCCGCCAACCGCGGCGCGCGCGCCGGCGCAACGGTCGGGCGGCGCCCGCCACGCAAGCGCCGGCGTCCGGCCCGGGGCGCCTCATTCCCGCACCGGCCGGCCGATCATGTCCATGTAGTCGACGTATTCGAGCTTCGCCCGGCCGGTCAGGATGCCTTCGCGGATGCGGATGCGGCGCGGCAGGGGCAGTTGCGGCATGTCCATCAGCCGCTTCAACAGCGCCTGCACGGGCGGCTCGTCGTAGTGCATCAGCAGCGATTGCCGTCCCCAGTTGAGCGGCGCGAAGGCGACGGTTTCCAGCGCCGCGACGTCGCTCGCGCCTTGTTCGACGCTGTCGGCGGTGGCGGCCACCAGGGCCACGAAGGCCTCGACGGGCAGGCGCTGCATGGCGAGGGCGACGATCCGCTTGCGATGGAGGCCGACGTCGCGCCGCGCCATCATCGCCCGGGCCGAAGCGGCGTGGGGCGAAGGGTTCTCGTAAATGGCGTCGAAGGCCGGCAGCGCGAACAGTTCGTCGGGAACGTCGAGCGACTTGGCCTTGGCGCCGATCTCTGCGATCGCCCTGGCGAAATCGTCCGCCTCTCGGGTGGCGTCGTGCGTGGCATCTTGCATGGGGTCGACCTTTTGCGGTGGAACGGGCGGCGGGGCGGCGCCCAGCGGGCCGCAGGCGACGAGCAGGCCGGCGAAGAGCAGGGGCGCCGCGCTGCCGAAGACCGTCATTTGCTCAGCCTGCGAAAAACGATCCGGCCGGTCTCTTTGGCGTTGCCTTCATCGTAGTAATGCCAAAAGTGGTGGTCGTCCTCGTCGACCGTATATTGGTTCGCGCCGATGACCTGGCGCCGCAGCGTCATGTCGAGGCTGCCGTCTTCGCCGGGCTTGAGCGTCTTGCTTCGCGGCGCGGCCGGCTTCGGGTAGCTGACGATCGCGACGTGGCCGGTGGCGTCCGTGTATTCCGGATGCGACCAAGCCACGATGTCGCCCGGCTCCGGGCTGCCGACGACCATCGAGGTGCCGATCGATTCGGTGGGCGACGCCCAACTGCCCGCATTGGGCGGCAGCATGACGGTCGCGCCGAGGCCGTAAAGCTTGACGTGGGGCTTCTGCGGAACCGCATAACCGGCGCCGGTGGCCATTTCATAGACGAAGAGGTTGCATTTGTTCGTCTCTTCGGGGAAGGGCGCTCGTGCCTTCGAGACGGCCCAATCGGCGTCGCCGACGTGGCCCGCGGCGAGGTCGACCAAGGCGTTCGGCCTGTCGTATCGCGCGGAGACATCGTATTTCCCCGGCGGCAAATCGACGAACTTGGCGCTTCCCGCGGCGTCGGTGGCCAGCGTTCGGGTCACGGGGCCGGTGAGGGTCACCTTGACGTTGGCGACCGGCGCGGCGAGCGGGTCGTAGCGCACCGTGACGATCAGTTTCGCTTTCTTGCACGGACAAGGTTGCACCGCGCTCCCCGGGGATTTGGGATCCGCCGGCTTGGGGGACTCGACCTTGCCGCCGTTCTTCCCGTACTGCTCGACCCATTCGTCGCGCAGGCATTGCTGCGCCGGGTCGGTGGCGCTCAAGGGTTGTTTGCGGCCGGTTGCGTCATAGAGGGCATTGGGGCGGGCGTCCGAGCGGTGGGCGTCGTAGAGCGCCGTGTCCGCCGCCGCGGCCGCCTTCGCGTTCAAGGGGCGCGCAGGCATGGGGCAATCGAAAGGCATGGCGCGGCGGGCGGGTTATCGGACGTTGAAGGCGGCGACGGCGCTGAGCCGATCGATCTTTTCGTCGCCATCCAGGCCTGGCGAACCCAGGATGGGCGCGGCCCACGGCAACTGCTCGAAGCCGCCGCCGAACTCGAAGACGAACTCGATGAAGCGGGCCGCGCCGGCTTCGCTGTGGATGCCGTAGGCGGCCGCGCGCCCGGCGACCTCGCGGACGACCGCCCGCAGGCCCGGCTCGTCGAGCCGATGGGCGGCCACGACCGGGGCGAAAGATTCGCGCAAGCCGCCGATCACTTCGTCTTCGAAGCGCCGCCATTGCGCTTGCCGGAAAGCATCCATCTGTCGCTGGGTGATCTGCATGGGAGGGGAAGGTCTTTGTCGTTCTCGGCGTCCCCGTGCGCGACGGGGGGATCCTATCGGCCGGGACGACGCCCGCAATCCCACGAATTTACAAGAAAGGCGCCGCCGCCCCGCTTCAGATCAACCCGCGTTCCGAGAAGCTCACCACCTGGCCCGCGCCGACCACCAGGTGATCGAGCACCCGCACCTCGATCATCCGCAGCGCGGCGGCCAGCGATCGCGTCAGCGCTTCGTCGGCCTTCGAGGGCTCGGCCACGCCCGACGGGTGGTTGTGCACCAGGATCGCGGCGCCGGCGTTCAGCAGCAGCGCCTGGCGCAGCACCTCGCGCGGGTAGACGCTGGTCTGCGACAGCGAGCCGTGGAAGAGTTCGCGCATCTCGATCAGGCGGTGCTGGGCATCGAGGAACAGCACGGCGAAGACTTCCTGCTTCAGCGCGCCCAACCGCAGCGCGACGAAGTCCTTCACCTTCTGCGGCGCGTCGAACACCGGGGCCGCGCGCAGTTGCTGGGCCAGCGCGCGGCGGGCGATCTCCAGCACCGCCGCCAGCTCGGCGCGCTTGGCCGGGCCGATGCCTTTGGATCGTTCGAGATCGCGCGGCGCGGCGCGCACCAGCCCGGCCAGCCCGTCGAACTCGAGCAGCAGCCGTTCCGCGAGCTGCAGCACGCCCATCCCGCCGGCACCGGTGCGCAGCAGCAGCGCGAGCAGCTCGACGTCGGCCAGCGCCTGGGCGCCATGGGCGAGCAGCCTTTCGCGGGGGCGTGTGGCGGCGGGCATTTCCTTGATCGACATGGCGGGCGGCGCGGCGGCTAAAATTGCGGTTTCGTGGCTTAGTGTCGCGCCAACCCGGGCCGGCCGTGCCTGCCCAACCGCCTCATATTCGTGAACATCGTCCAGCCCGATTCGTTCCTGACGCTGCATTACCGGCTGTGCGGCCCGGACGGCGCCGAAGTCGTCAGCACCTTCGCCGACAAGCCCGCCACGCTGTCGCTGGGCGCCGGCCAGCTCGCGCCGGCGATCGAGGCCTGCCTGATCGGCATGGCCGAAGGCACCCGCATGACCTGGCACCTGGAGTCGGGCGCCGCCTACGGGCCGCGCAATCCGGCCATGCTCCAACGCGTCAAACGCAGCCTGCTCGCGCGGCACGGCGATCCGCACGAGGCCTACCGCATCGGCGATGTCGTCGAATTCCCGACGCCCGACGGCGCCGGCAAGTTCGCAGGCGTGGTCCGCGAGGAGGGCGAAGACTGGCTGCTGTTCGATTTCAACCATCCGCTCGCCGGCCAGCCGGTGACCTTCGAGGCGCAACTCATCGGGGTCATGGCATGAGCGTCGCCCGGCCGCCCGAAGACGCTCGCCCCGCAGGCCCCGGGCCGGAGGGTGGCCCGGTGGGCGCGACGCCCGGCGGCTTCGTCGAGGAGGTGTTGCTCGCCCAGCCGCGCGGTTTCTGCGCCGGTGTCGACCGCGCGATCGAGATCGTCGAGCGCGCGCTCGAGAAATTCGGGCGCCCGATCTACGTGCGCCACGAGATCGTGCACAACACCTTCGTGGTCAACGACTTGAAGAACAAGGGCGCGGTCTTCATCGAGGACCTGGCCGACGTGCCGCCCGGCTCGACGCTCGTCTTCTCGGCGCACGGGGTGAGCAAGGACGTGCGCGACGAGGCCGCGCGGCGCGGCTTCGCGGTGTTCGACGCGACGTGCCCGCTGGTGACCAAGGTGCACGTCGAGGTGTCCAAGCTCGCGCGCGAGGGCTACGAATTCATCATGATCGGCCACAAGGGCCACCCGGAAGTCGAGGGCACGATGGGCCAGCTGCGCGAGGGCATCTACCTCGTGGAGGACGTGCCCGACGTCGCCCGCGTTGAGCCCCGCGATCCGTCCCGGCTGGCCGTGGTCACGCAGACGACGCTGTCGGTCGACGACGCGGCCGAGATCCTCGCCGCGGTCAAGCACCGCTTCCCGCTCGTGCGCGAGCCGAAGAAGCAGGACATCTGCTACGCCACGCAGAATCGCCAGGACGCCGTCAAGTTCATGGCGCCGAAGGTCGACATCGTGATCGTGGTCGGCAGCCCCACCAGCTCCAACAGCAACCGCCTGCGCGAACTCGCGGAGCGCCTGGGCACGCCGGCCTACATGGTCGACGCGGCCGCCGACCTGCAGGCGGCCTGGTTCGACGGCCGCGCCCGCGTGGGCCTGACCGCCGGCGCGTCGGCGCCCGACATCCTGGTGCAACAGGTGATCGATCGCCTGAAGGAGCTCGGCGCCGTCAGCGTGCGCAACATCGACGGCGTCAAGGAGACGGTCGAATTCCCGCTGCCGATGGGCCTCGGCGACCGCAGCATGGCGGAGCTGCGCGCCGCGCGATCTTGACGCCTTCCGTCCGGGCCGGCCGCCGCGCCGGGCCCGGCGCCCGCCGTGCGCGCGGCCGATGCCCGCGGCGCGCCGAGAACGTTTCCAACGAATCCGAGGATTGACCCCCCATGCTCGACATCACCTTGCTGCGCCGCGACCTGCCTGCCGTCGTCGCGCGGCTCGAAACCCGCAAGTCGCCGCAGCCGTTCCTGGACGTCGCCGCGTTCACCGCGCTGGAGACCGAGCGCAAGGCGCTGCAGACGCGCACCGAGGAACTGCAGGCCAAGCGCAACAGCCTGTCCAAGCGGATCGGCGCGCTCAAGGGCAAGGGCGAGGACGCCGCGCCCGCGATGGCCGAAGTCGCCGGCATCGCCGACGAGCTGAAGGCCGGCGCGGAGCGCCTCGACGCGCTGCAGGCGCGGCTCAACGACATGCTGATGGGCCTGCCCAACCTGCCCGACGACAGCGTGCCGGCCGGCGCCGACGAGCGCGGCAACGTCGAAGTGCGGCGCTGGGGCACGCCCGCCGCGTTCGATTTCGCGATCAAGGACCACGTCGACCTCGGCGCGCCGCTGGGGCTGGATTTCGACACCGGCGCGAAACTTTCGGGCGCGCGCTTCACGTTCCTGCGCGGCGGCGTCGCGCGGCTGCACCGGGCGCTCGCGCAGTTCATGCTCGACACCCACACCGGCGAGCACGGCTACACCGAGTGCTGCACGCCCTACATCGTCAACCGCGAGATCCTCGAAGGCACCGGCCAGCTGCCGAAGTTCAAGGAGGACATGTTCTGGGTCTACCGCGGAACCGACGGCGCGCGCGGCGACGACGCGCCGGCCGAGCAATACCTGATCTCGACTTCCGAGATCCCGCTGACCAACACCGTGCGCGGCGACATCCTGAGGGCCGAAGACCTGCCGGTGAAGATGACCGCGCACAGCCCGTGCTTCCGCTCCGAGGCGGGCTCGGGCGGCCGCGACGTGCGCGGCATGATCCGCCAGCACCAGTTCGACAAGGTCGAGATGGTGCAGATCGCGCACCCCGAGCGCAGCATGCAGGCGCTCGAGGACATGACCCGGCACGCCGAGGCCATCCTGCAGCGGCTGGGGCTGCCTTACCGCGTGATGCTGCTGTGCGCCGGCGACATGGGCTTCGGTTCGGCCAAGACCTACGACATCGAGGTCTGGGTGCCGGCGCAGGGCGCCTACCGCGAGATCAGCTCGTGTTCGAACATGGGCGCGTTCCAGGCGCGCCGCATGCAGGCGCGCTTCCGCCCGATCGTCGACGGCCAGCCGGGCAGGCCCGAGCTGGTGCATACGCTCAACGGCTCCGGCCTGGCGGTCGGCCGCACGCTGGTCGCGGTGCTCGAGAACTGCCAGCAGCCCGATGGTTCGGTGCGGGTGCCCGAGGCGCTGCACCCGTACATGGGCGGCCTCACCGTGCTCACGCCTTCCCTCAAGCCCTGAAGATCCGAGGCGACACGAGACCCCATGGACTATCCGTCGTACGACCCGAACTCGCCCAACACGCCGCTGACCGAAGACGAACTGGCCGGCCTCGACCAGCTGCTGTCGGCGCTGCCCGCCGACGGCGCGATGACGCTGGACGGCATGGACGGCTACCTGACCGCGCTGCTCGTCGGCCCCCGGCCGCTGGCCGAGCTCGCCGCGGCCGAATGGCTGCCGCCGATCTGGGGCGGCGATGCGGCGCCCGCGCCCGCGCCGTTCGCGAGCAACCAGAAGCGCAAGCGCACCACGGTGCTGGTGCTGCGCCACCTGCGCAGCATCGA
>JBEVLR010000251.1:0-4645 GCA_040509075.1 Burkholderiaceae bacterium
GTGCGTCGCGCGCGGCGGGATCGCTGAAGCTCGGAACCAGCGTCGAACGCTTGCGCGAGGTCAGTAATTGACTGGGCAGGAAGGCCTCGCGGAAATCGTGGATCGGTGGCGTCGGAGATATTTCACGCACGGCGATGCCAAGAATTTCGGGAATCGGGACTTCATTGTGCGCAGCAGCTTCCCCGGCCGGCCTCCGTAAACAACCGTGTTAGAGTCGATTGGGGAACTCTGTGCTGCCCACACGAATGAAAAAATACTTCACCGCGCACGTCGTTTTCGCCGCGACCGCATTGGCTTCCCAGCAGGTCTGGGCGCTGGGTTTCGGACGCGTGGTTTCCGATGCGGTACTCGGTCAGAACCTTTCCGTCACAGTATCGGTGCATGTGGAACCTGGCGAACGATTCGCCGTCGACTGCGCTGCGGCGGAGGTGTATTTCGGTGAAGACAGGCTGCAGCCGAACACCGTTCGAACCGCCGTCGAGCGCGGCGGTTCGGATACCGACTGGCTGGTGAAAGTCTCGACCACCAGTCCGATCGGGGAACCCGTGATCGAGGTCGCGCTCGATGCCGGTTGCGAGCACCGGTTCATGCGCCGCTTCACTTTGTTCGCCGATCCGCCGCTCGCCGTCGGCGCCGGCGCGCCGCTGGCGTTGGGCAGCCAGTCGACCGGGGCCAGGGCTTTGGCGCCGCTGAAGGGGTCGGCAGCCGCGGCTGGACGGTTCGGCGCCGGCCGCGCGGCCCAACGCGGCAAGAATCCGGCCGCGGATGCATCCGCCGCCCATGCGATCCCGCCGTTGCGCAAAGGTCCCACGCTGGCCTTGGCCAATGAATTGAATTCGCCCAAGACGGCGCCGGCGCGCCGCGGTGCCGTCGCCGTCGCGGACGCCGCCAACCCGCGCAAGCGGGGATCTCAGGCGCCCGATGCGGCGGCCGCGCAGGCGCCGCGCCTCGTCCTCGACGGCGGCTACGCGCATCTGAAGCTCGACATCGACGAGCCCGTCGTTTCGAGCGCGGCGGCCGCGTCCGGCGCCAAGATCGGATTGCTCGACCTGGATGACGCCGACAAGCAACTTCGCGCGTTGGAGCAAAGCATCCAGACCATGCGGCGCGTCGATCAGGCCAACCGCGTGCAGACGGCCCAATTGCAGGCCCAGCTCAACGACGCGCGATCGCGCAGCGCCTGGTTGCCCTACGTCATGGGCTTGCTCGCGCTGGCGCTGGCGCTCGCGTCGGTGCTCGCCCTGCGGCTGCGCGGCGTGTCGCGCCGCAAGCACAGCGACTGGTTCCAGGAGTCCGAACTCGGCAAGTCGCCGGCACCGGCGGCGCCGATCGTCGCCCCACCGTTGCCGCAACGCCCCGCCGCGCCGGCGGCCGCCGCGGCGACGGATGCGGCGCCTTCGGTCGGCGGGGCGGTCGTCGGCGTCGATTCGGTCGATGACGCCGTCAGCGCGTCGGCGCCCGAACCCGCCCCCACCACCACGGCGCCGCTCGATCGCGTCGCGCTCGCCGCCGCGATTCCCGCCGACGCCGCGGCGCCGCGCGAGTTGTCGGTGGAGGAGTTGCTCGATCTCGAACAGCAGGCCGATTTCTTCATCGCTCTCGGACAGGAAGACGCGGCGGTCGACCTGCTGATGTCGCACTTGCGCAGCGCCGGCGGCCAAAGCCCGCTGCCGTACACCAAGCTGCTGGAAATCTATCGGCGTCAGGGCGACCGCAGCGCGTACGAGCGCACGCGGGCGCGCTTCAACCGTCGATTCAACGTTTACGCGCCCGATTGGGACACCGGCCCGTCTTCCGGCCGTTCGCTGGAAGACTATCCGGAAACCATCGCGCTCGTGCAGGCGGCGTGGCCTTCGCCCATCGATGCGATGGCGGTGCTGGAAGGCCTGCTGTTCAAGCGCGACGATACGAGCGAACTGTTCGACCTGCCGGCTTACCGGGACGTGCTGGTGCTCTATTCGCTGGCGCGCGACCTCTGGCAGCAAGGCGGGGGCAGCGCGAGCACCCAAGTCGACGTGCTGCTGCCGTTGGACGACTCGGATGCGCTGCCTTATCCGCCGCAGTCGACGGCCGGCCCGGCGCACCGGATCAACGGGCTCGATCTGCCGTTGAATGCCGCGCCGCGCGAGGTGCCGACCAGCTACGAGATGTCGGACTTCGCGCCGACCGGCATGGGATCGTTCGCCTCGGGGCTCGACCTGCCGCTGCTCGACGAGCCGCGCGTGGGCCGGCCCGACGAGCCTCCGCTGGCCAGCTACGACGACAGCGTCCGGGCGACGCTCGACGCTTTGAGCCTCGAACCGGTCGAGCCGACGCCGCCGCCGGCCTCTCCGCTCGACTGGCAGACCACCGAGCCGCCGCTGGACGACGGCCTGCCGGCCAAGAAACGCTGAATCGGTCGTCGCCGCCGTCGCCCGGATTTCCGGATCCACGCGGGCGCGCCCGAGCGGCTACAGCGTGCCCAGTCGTCCCAGGGCGGCGTCGAGCGTCGCCTCCTTCTTCGCGAAGCAGAAGCGGATCACTCGCGAGTCGGGCGGCTGCGCATAAAACGCCGACATCGGGATCGCTGCCACGCCGAGCTCCGTCGTCAGCCACTCGCAGAACGCGCTGTCGGGCCGATCCGAAACCGCCGAGTAGTCGACGCATTGGAAATAGCTGCCTTCGCAGGGCAGCAGCTTCAACCGCGTCTGCGCCAAGCCGGCGCGGAAACGGTCGCGCTTGGCGCCGTAGAACGCGGCCAGCGACCGCCAGCGCGATGAGTCGGACAGGAACTCGGCGAGCCCGTGCTGCATGGGCGTGTTCACGGTGAACACGTTGAACTGATGCACCTTGCGGAACTCGCGCATCAGCGCGGCCGGGCCGGCCACGTAGCCGACTTTCCAGCCGGTGACGTGGAACGTCTTGCCGAAGCTCGACACCACCAGCGCGCGCTCCGCCAGTTCCGGGTGCCCAGAGCAGCTTGCGTGCGCGACGCCGTCGTAGACCATGTGCTCGTAGACCTCGTCCGACAACACCAGGGCGCGCGTCGGCTCCAACAGCTCGGCCAGGCGCGCGCGCTCGCCCTGCGTCCACACCGTGCCGCTCGGATTGTGCGGCGTGTTGACGACGACCATGCGCGTCCGCGGCGTGAGGGCGCGCGCGAGCGCGTCGAAATCCGGTCTCCATCGCCCGGGCGTCAGCGGCACGCGCACGGCGGTCGCGCCCGCCAGCGCGATCGACGGGCCGTAGCTGTCGTAGCAGGGCTCGAGCACGACGACTTCGTCGCCCGGATGCACCAGCGCCAGGACGGCGGACAAGATGCCCTGCGTCGCGCCGGCGGTGATCGTGATCTCGGCGTCGGGGTCGTAGCGCCGTCCCGTGGTGGATTCGATCTTGTCGGCCACCGCATGCCGCAGCGCGGGAACGCCCGGCATCGGCGGATACTGGTTGTGGCCCGATCTCATCGCGTCGGCGACGGCTTCGACGAGCGCGGGATCGCAATCGAAGTCCGGGAAGCCTTGGCCGAGGTTGATCGCGCCGGTCCGCGCGGCGAGCGCCGACATCAGGGTGAAGATGGTCGTGCCGACCTCAGGCAGCCGGCTCCGGGCGTCGGCCGGTGCCGCGATGCGCGATCCCGGTTCAGAGCTCATAGGCGTCTCCTTCGGCGTCGCCGCCGAGCGCGCGCAGCAGCAGAGGCCGCGTCAGCCGCTCCGACAGCAGCTCCGCGAACGTCAGGACGTAGCCGCGGAGATAGGCGCCGCGCCGGAAGGCGACGCGCGTGACGTTGCGTCCGAACAGATGGCCGGCGGGCCGATGCACCAGCTCGCCGCCGGGCGGGTCGTCGCGGACGGCCATTTCGGCGACGATGCCGATGCCCAAGCCCGATTTGACGTAGGTCTTGATCACGTCGGAATCGATCGCGTCCAGCGCGATGTTCGGCTTCAGCCGCCGCTGCGCGAACGCCGCGTCGATGCGGCGGCGGCCGGTGAAGGCCGGGTGGTAGGAAATCAGCGTCTCGTCGGCGAGCTGTTCCAGGGTGAGCGTGTCGGCCCCGGCCAGCGGATGCTCGGCGCGCATCACGATCACGTGTTCCCATTCGTAGCAGGGCAGGGAGATCAGGTCTTCGGGATCGGACAGCGATTCGGTGGCCAGGCCGATGTCGGCCGTGCCGTCGAGCAGCATCTGCACGACCTGCTCCGGCGTCCCCTGGTGCAGGCTGACCTGCACCTTGGGGAACCGGCGGCGCAGCTGCGCCACCGGTTCGGGCAGGACGTAGCGCGCCTGCGTGTGGGTGGCGGCGATCGACAGCTTGCCGGCGTCCTGTTTCGAATATTCTTCGCCGATGCGCTTCAGGTTGGCCACCTCGCGCAGGATCACGTCGATCGCCTTCAGCACCTCCTGACCCGGCTCGGTGACTCGGCGCAACCGCTTGCCGTGGCGCACGAACAGGTCGACCCCGAGCTCTTCCTCGAGTTCGAGGATGGCCTTCGAGATGCCCGGTTGCGAGGTGAAGAGCGCTTTGGCCGTCTCGGTGAGGTTGAGGTTGCGGCGCACGGCCTCTTGCACGAAACGGAACTGATGCAGGTTCATCGTGCGGCCTCGTCGCCCGCGGCGGCGCCGGCCGCGCCGCCGAACCCCGCGAGTTCGATCGCCGAATCGGCGAGCG
>JBEVLR010000252.1:0-5722 GCA_040509075.1 Burkholderiaceae bacterium
GAAGCGCGCCGTCAAGGGCCGCAACGACGCCCCGGGTGGCGCGAGTGCGCGTCCGGGCTGGCGTGCGCCTCGCGGCGGTCGCCGTGGTGATCGTGGCGACAGCGGTACCTCCACGTTCGTGGCACCTGTTGAAGTGCAGGTGCAGGAGGTGCACGTGCCCGAGACCATCAGCGTGGCCGATCTGGCGCACAAGATGTCGGTCAAGGCTTCCGAGGTGATCAAGCAGCTGATGAAGCTCGGCCAGATGGTCACGATCAACCAGCAGCTCGACCAGGAGACCGCGATGATCCTGGTCGAGGAAATGGGCCACAAGGCTTTCGCCGCCAAGCTCGACGACCCGGACGCGTTCCTGGCCGAAGACCTGGCCGTCGCCGAAGCGCACCACGAGCTGCTGCCGCGTGCACCGGTCGTCACGGTCATGGGCCACGTCGACCACGGCAAGACTTCGCTGCTCGATTACATCCGCCGTGCCCGCGTCGCCGCGGGCGAGGCCGGCGGCATCACGCAGCACATCGGCGCCTACCACGTGGAAACCCCGCGCGGCATGATCACGTTCCTGGACACGCCGGGCCATGCGGCTTTCACGGCCATGCGGGCCCGCGGCGCCAAGGCGACCGACATCGTGATCCTGGTCGTCGCCGCCGACGACGGCGTCATGCCGCAGACGAAGGAAGCGATCCACCACGCGAAGGCGGCCCAGGTGCCGATCGTCGTGGCGATCAACAAGATCGACAAGCCCGACGCCAACCTCGAGCGCGTGCGCAACGAGCTGGTGGCCGAAGGGGTCGTGCCTGAGGAGTTCGGCGGCGATTCGCCGTTCGTCCAGGTCTCCGCGAAGACCGGCCACGGCGTGGACGGCCTGCTCGAGCAGGTGCTGTTGCAGGCCGAAGTGCTGGAGCTGCACGCTCCGGCCGAAGCGATGGCGCGCGGGCTGGTCATCGAAGCGCGCCTCGACAAGGGCCGCGGCCCGGTCGCGACGGTGCTGGTGCAGACCGGCACGCTCAAGCGCGGCGACATCGTTCTCGCGGGCGCCAGCTATGGCCGCGTCCGCGCGATGATCGACGAGGACGGCAACGCGGCGAACGAGGCCGGGCCTTCCATCCCGGTGGAAATCCAGGGCCTGACCGAAGTGCCGCAGGCCGGCGACGATTTCATGGTGCTGTCCGACGAACGCCGGGCGCGCGAGATCGCCACGTTCCGCCAGGGCAAGTACCGCGACGTCAAACTCGCCAAGCAAGCCAAGACCAAGCTCGAGAACCTGTTCGACGGCATGGGCGCGGGCGACGTCCAGATGCTGCCGATCATCGTCAAGGCCGACGTGCAGGGTTCCCAGGAAGCGCTCGGCGCTTCGCTGCTCAAGCTGTCGACCGACGAGATCAAGGTGCAGATCGTGCATTCGGCCGTCGGCGGCATCAGCGAATCCGACGTCAACCTGGCGATCGCGTCCAAGGCCGTCATCATCGGCTTCAACACGCGCGCCGACGCCGGTGCGCGCAAGCTGGCCGAGCACAACGGCGTCGACCTGCGCTACTACAACATCATCTACGACGCCGTCGACGAGGTGAAGGCGGCGATGACCGGCATGCTGGCGCCGGAACAGCGCGAGGAAGTCATCGGTTCGGCCGAAATCCGCCAGGTGTTCAAGGTGTCCAAGATCGGCTCCATCGCCGGCTGCATGGTCACGTCGGGCATCGTCCGCCGCGGTTCGCGCTTGCGCCTGCTGCGCGAGAACGTCGTGGTGTTCACGGGCGAACTCGATTCGCTCAAGCGCATGAAGGACGATGCGCGCGAAGTCAAGGAAGGCTTCGAGTGCGGCTTGACGATCAAGAACTACAACGATATCGCCGAAGGCGATCAGCTCGAGTTCTTCGAGATCAAGGAAGTCGCCCGGACGTTGTGAACCCCCACGCCCGCTGGCGCTGGAGGGGGCCGGGCCGGCAAAGCCGGATCCGGCGCTCCCTTGAACTTGCGGGTGCCGTTTGAGCGACGGGGCCGGCGGCGCCTGCTGGCCGCTTGGGAGGCCTCGCCGGGCGGTGGGGCCTTTTGTTCAAGGCGGACGAATCGACTGAGCACATCGCATGCGGCATAAACGAAACATCCCCAACCGCGGCTTCCGCGTCGCCGACCAGATCCAGCGCGATCTGGGCGAGCTGATCCGCGAGCTGAAGGATCCGCGCATCGGCATGATCACGGTCAACGCGGTCGAGGTCACGCCCGACTACGCCCATGCGAAGGTGTTCTTCTCGCTGTTGATCGGCGACGCCGCCCAATGCGAGACGGCGTTGAACGAGGCCGCCGGCTTCCTGCGCAACGGGCTGTTCAAGCGTTTGGCCATCCACACGGTGCCAACGCTGCATTTCCATTTCGATCGCACCACCGAACGCGCCGCCGAGCTGAACGCGATGATCCTCCAGGCCAACGCCACGCGCGCCAAGGACGATGCGCCCGAATCGAATCCGGGGGCCGGCGACCACCGGCGGGAAAGCTGATCGCCATGGCCGAACTGCCGACGCTCCCGCACGGGGCCGCCGCTGCCGCGGGCGGGCGCCGTCCTGCGCGCGTCAAGGTGCAGCGCCGGCCGCTTCACGGCGTGCTGCTCCTCGACAAGCCGGCGGGCCTGTCCTCCAACCAGGCGCTGCAGAAAGCCAAATGGCTGCTGCGCGCCGAGAAGGCCGGACACACCGGCACGCTCGACCCGCTGGCCACCGGCCTGCTGCCGCTCTGCTTCGGCGCGGCCACGAAATTCGCCCAAGTCAGCCTGGACGCCGACAAGGCCTACACCGCCACGCTGCGCCTGGGCCGGACGACCTCCACCGGCGACGCGGAAGGCGAGGTGCTGCGGCAGCGTCCGGTGGACATCGACCGCGCCGCGCTGGAAGCCGCCTGCGCCCGGTGGACGGGCCCGATCCTGCAACGCCCGCCGATGCATTCGGCGCTGAAGCACAACGGCAGGGCGCTCTACGAATACGCGCGCGAGGGCGTCGACGTCGAACGCGCGGAGCGCGAGGTGACGATCCACACGATCGCCATCGTCTCCTGGCATCCTGAGAAACCTCAGACCGCCACGATCGACGTGCGTTGCAGCAAAGGCACCTACATCCGCACATTGGCCGAAAGCCTCGGTGAAACCCTGGGTTGCGGCGCGCACCTCGCCGCCCTGCGCCGCACCGCGAGCGGGCCGCTGTCCGTGGCCGGCGCGATCGCGCTGGACGCGCTCGAGGCGATGTCCGAGGCCGAGCGCGAAAGCCGCCTGCTGCGGCCGGACACCTTGCTGGCCGACTGGCCCGCCGTGCGTCTCGACGCCGGCGAGTCGGCGCGTTTCCTGACCGGTTTGCGCCGGCGCGTCCCCGAGCCCGACTGCGCCCGCTTGCGCGTGTATGGGCCGGAGCCGCTCGCGTTCCTCGGCAGCGCGCGCATCACGGCGGGCGAATTGATCGCCGATCGCCTGTTGAGCCCCGCCGAGGTCCAAGGCCTGCTGAATTGACTTTTCCCGAGAAACTTATGACCGAACGTATGCAGATCCGCAACATCGCCATCATCGCCCACGTCGACCATGGCAAAACCACGCTGGTCGACCAGCTCCTGCGCCAGAGCGGCACGTTCGCGGACCACGAGAAGGTCGTCGACACCGTGATGGACAACAACGCGATCGAACGCGAGCGCGGCATCACGATCCTCGCGAAGAACTGCGCCGTCAGCTGGGAAGGCACGCACATCAACATCGTCGACACGCCGGGGCACGCGGATTTCGGCGGCGAGGTCGAGCGCGCGCTGTCGATGGTCGACGGCGTCGTGCTGCTGATCGACGCGCAGGAAGGCCCGATGCCGCAGACCCGCTTCGTCACCAAGAAGGCGCTGGCGCTCGGGCTCAAGCCCATCGTCGTGGTCAACAAGGTCGACAAGCCGGGCGCGAAGCCGGAAGCCGTCGTCAACGCGGCGTTCGACCTGTTCGACAAGCTCGGCGCCAACGACGAGCAGCTCGACTTCCCGGTCGTCTACGCTTCGGGCATCAACGGCTGGTCGTCGTTGACCGAGGGCGCGCCGGGCGAGCAGTGGGGCCCGGACATGTCGGCGCTGTTCAAGACCGTGCTCAAGCACGTCGCGCCGCACGGCGGCTCGCCCGAGGCGCCGTTGCAGCTCCAGATCTCCGCGCTCGATTATTCGAGTTTCGTCGGCCGCATCGGCGTTGGCCGCGTCAACCAGGGCACGATCAAGCCGTCGATGGACGTCGTCGTCATGGCGGGCGAAGACGGCAAGCCGATCAAGGGCCGCGTCAACCAGGTGCTGAAGTTCCATGGCCTCGACCGCGTGCAGGTGACCGACGCCGGCCCGGGCGACATCGTGCTGATCAACGGCATCGAGGACATCAACATCGGCGTCACGGTGACCGACCCCCTCGACCCGCACCCGCTGCCGATGCTCAAGATCGACGAGCCGACGCTGACGATGAACTTCTGCGTCAACACGTCGCCGCTGGCCGGCCGGGAAGGCAAGTACGTCACCAGCCGCCAGATCTGGGATCGCCTGCAGAAGGAGCTCCAGAGCAACGTGGCGCTGCGCGTCAAGGAAACCGACGAGGACGGCATCTTCGAAGTGATGGGCCGCGGCGAACTGCACCTGACCATCCTGCTGGAGAACATGCGCCGCGAGGGATTCGAGCTGGCCGTCTCCAAGCCGCGCGTGGTCCTCCACGACGTCGACGGCGTGCGCCACGAACCGATCGAGCTCGTCACGGCAGACGTCGAGGAGACCCATCAGGGCGGGGTGATGCAGGCGCTCGGCGAACGCAAGGGGGAACTCGTCAACATGGAGCCGGACGGCAACGGCCGGGTGCGCCTGGAATACCGCATCCCGGCGCGGGGCCTGATCGGCTTCTCGAACGAGTTCATGAACCTGACGCGCGGCTCGGGCCTCATCAGCAACATCTTCGACGGCTACGAACCGCACCGCGGCGAGATCGGCGGCCGCAAGAACGGCGTGCTGATCTCGATGGACGACGGCGAGATCTTCACCTATGCGCTCGGCAAGCTCGACGATCGGGGCCGCATGTTCGTGCGGCCGAACGACCCGGTCTACGAAGGCATGATCGTGGGCATCCACAGCCGCGACAACGACCTCGTCGTCAACGCCACCCGCACCAAGCAGCTGACCAATTTCCGCGTTTCGGGCAAGGAATACGCGATCAAGATCACCCCGCCGATCGACCTGACGCTCGAATACGGCGTCGAGTTCATCGACGACGATGAACTGGTCGAGATCACGCCGAAGAGCGTCCGCGTGCGCAAGCGCTTCCTGAAGGAAAACGAGCGGAAGCGGGCGGCTAAAAGTTGACCCCCATGCTCGCCGGCGCCCGCTGTCCCCCCAGGGGGCCGTTCGCGTCGGGCGCGGCGGAACCGGATCCCCCGCTTTGCTTGGGCTTCGGTCCGGAAGGTTGAGCGGCGGCGCCGTGGGGACGATGGCGGTGCGGTGGGCGGGCGCCGCCGCGGCGCGATGCGTTCAGGTTGAAAGAGGCTGATGCGGACTGCGAGCGGGATGGGCCACGCGCGGGCGGTTCTCGGGATGACCGTCGTGACGCTGATGTGGAGCACGGCGGGGGTCGTGAGCCGGCGGCTGGAGGCGGCGGAAAGTTTCGAGGCGACGTTCTTCCGCAGCGCCTTCACGTTCCTCGCGTTGGGCGTCGCGCTGACATGGCGGCGGGGCTGGGCGCTGTGGCGAGATTTGA
>JBEVLR010000253.1:0-4140 GCA_040509075.1 Burkholderiaceae bacterium
CAGCCGGGCGGTGCGGGCTCTCGCGGTCAATCGCGCGGACGCGTCACCTTCTGCACCTGACGCGCGATGCCGCGCAGGATGTGCACCTCTTCCGTCGTCACCTCGGCCCGGTTGGCCAGCTGGTGCAGCCGCGCCATCAGCTTGCGCGGGGTCGCCGGGTCGAGGAAATCGATCTCGATCAGCATCTCGCGCCAGTGCGCCAGCAGCCCGCGCACCGCGCCGTCGTCGGCCTGCAGCGGCGCGCGCGCGCGCTCCACCACCGGAAAACCGCCGAGCGCCTGGCGCCACTCGTAGGACAGCAGCTGCACCGCCTGCGCGAGGTTCAGCGAGCCGTATCCCGGCTGCGTGGGGATGCTCAGGCACACATGGCATCCGTAGACGTGGTCGTTGGACAGCCCGAAGCGCTCGCCGCCGAACACGAACGCGACGCGGTGGCCGCCGCGCGCGAGGTCGGCGAAGCAGCCGCGCGGCGTGCGCGTGGGCGGGCCGAAATCGCGCGGCGTCATCGCGGTCGCGCATGCGAAGGTGACGCCGTCGAGGGCCTGCGCCAGCGTCGGGACGACGCGCGCGCGTTCGAGGACGTCGGCCGCACCCGACGCCATCGCGATCGCGTCGGGTTGCGAGAGCGCGTCGGCCAGGCGCGGCGCCACCAGCACCAGATCCGTGAATCCCATCACCTTCATCGCGCGCGCGGCCGCGCCGACATTGCCCGGATGGCTGGTGTCCACGAGAACGAAACGGGTCGGATCTGTCAAGGAGTTCACCGGTGAACGCTCGGGGGCGGCAGCCTTCGCGGCGGGGCGACGGCGGAGCCGGTTAAAATGGAGGCACGTCTGCATTGTCGCGCCGCCGCCGCCCTCCGCGGCGGCCGCCGCCGCGCTCTTTCTTCCCGCTGCCCTCTTCTTCCCGCCGATGCCCGCCCGTCCGAGCGTCGCACGACTCCAGGTGTGCCCATGTCGCTGACCCTCCATCCGATGCTCAACATTGCCGTCAAGGCGGCGCGCGCGGCGGGGTCCCTGATCAATCGGGCGTCGCTCGACATCGAGAAGCTGCAGGTGCAGACCAAGAGCGCGAACGACTTCGTCACCGAGGTCGACCAGCACGCCGAAGCGGTGATCATCGACACGATCCTGCAAGCCTACCCCGGCCACGGGATCCTGGCGGAGGAATCGGGCCGGGCGAAGGGGGCGAAGGACAGCGAGTTCCTGTGGATCATCGATCCGCTCGACGGCACGACCAATTTCATCCACGGCTTCCCCGTCTATGCGGTGTCGATCGCTCTGGCGCACCGCGGCGTCGTGCAGCAGGCCGTGGTCTACGACCCGTCGCGCAACGACCTCTTCATCGCCTCGCGCGGCCGCGGCGCCTACATGAACGAGCGCCGGCTGCGCGTGTCCAAGCGCACGCGCCTGGCCGAAGCGCTGATCGGCACCGGCTTCCCGTTCCGCAAGGGCGACAACTTCAAGCGGTACCTGAAGATGTTCGAGGAAATCTCGCAACAGTGCGCGGGCCTGCGCCGTCCGGGCGCCGCGGCGCTCGACCTCTGCTACGTGGCCGCGGGCTACTACGACGGTTTCTTCGAGACCGGCCTGAGCCCGTGGGACATCGCCGCCGGCTCGCTGATCATCACGGAAGCCGGCGGCCTGATCGGCAACTTCACCGGCGAAGCCGATTTCCTGTATCAGCGCGAGGTCGTCGCCGGCAACCCGAAGGTCTACGGCCAATTGGTGAGCCTGCTCGCGCCGTATTCGCATGCGATCAAGGACGACGGCGTTCCGGTGGCCGACGCCGCAGCCGACGCGCCCGCGCCGAGCGCGACCGATGCGTTCATCGCCGCCGCCGACGCGCCGCAGGACGCCGCGGAGCCGGCCGCCAAGCGGCGCAAGGCGATCAAGGTCAGCGGGCCGCGGACCCCGAGGCCGCGCGCAGACCATTGACGCCGCGCCGGCGCCTTGCGATCGGCCACCTGCCCCCCTTCAACATCGGATCATTCATGGATCGAGCCGCGATTTTCGTCGACGCCGGATACCTCTGCACCGGCGGCGGTTGCGCCGCGGCCGCCCGCGACGACGTGAAGCGGGCCGAGGTCAGCCTCCACGTCGACGAGGTCGCCGCGCTGATCGAAGCCAAGGCCCGCTCGCTGACGGGCGTGCCGCTGCTGCGGGTGTATTGGTACGACGGCGCGATCCTGAACCGCCTGACGACCGAACAGCAGCTCGTGGCCCACCGCGACAGCTTCAAGCTCCGGCTCGGGATCATCAACGGCGACGGGGAGCAAAAAGAGGTCGACACCAAACTCGTCACCGACCTCACCGAGCTCGCCCGCAACCGCGCCGTCAGCGACGCGGTGCTGCTGGGCAGCGACGGCGACCTGCGGCTCGGCGTGGAACTCGCGCAGCAGTTCGGCGTCCGCGTCCACCTGCTGACGATCGAAGGCACGCGCGTTTCCGAACAGCTTTGCATGGAGGCCGACAGCTGGACGGAGATCACCGTCGACGAAATCAGGACGCTGCTGACGGTGACGCCGCCGCCGCCGCGGGCCGCCGCCCCGAACGACGCGGCGCGCACCGCGGCGCAGGCCGATCCGGCGCGCGCGCTGCGGGAAGTGGCCCAAGCCTACGTGGACCTGCTCGGCGACAACGACAGGACGAACCTCACCACGGCGCTCGGGAGGCCGAACAGCCTGATCCCCGCCGACCACGACGGGCGCCTGCTCAACCGGGCGCGCGACGCGTTCGGACGCGATCTGGAGCGGCAGGAAGTGCACGAGATCAGGGCCTGCCTCCGCCACAGCCTGAACATCGGCGAAGCGGTTCCGCAGGCGCCGAGATACCGATAGGATCCGGCCTCGGGGCGGTCTTGGGCGCCGGCCACGGCACCGAGTCGAATCGTATCCGTCCGTGAATCGGGTCCATGCCGAACTTGGGTTGAGGGGCCGCCGCCGAGTCAGCCGGCAGGTACCGGATAATCGAGCGGGCCGACGTCACGGCCCGAATCCCACCGCGCGAGCCGACCCTTGACCGAACAGCAGAAAAACGAAGGCACGCCCTGGCTGGCGGCCGACTTCTCCGGCCACACGCCCATGATGGCGCAGTACCTGCGCATCAAGGCCGACTACCCCGACACGCTCGTGCTGTACCGCATGGGCGACTTCTACGAGGTGTTCTTCGACGACGCGCGCAAGGCGCACCGCTTGTTGGACATCACCTTGACCACGCGCGGCATGAGCGACGGCGCGCCGGTGGTGATGGCGGGCGTGCCGGTGCATTCGATCGAGTCGTATCTGGCGCGGCTGATCAAGCTGGGCGAGGCGGTGGCGCTGGCGGAACAGGTCGGCGAGGTCGGCGCGGCCAAGGGGCCGGTCGAACGCAAGGTGGTGCGGGTGGTCACGCCCGGCACCGTCACCGACACCGAGCTGCTGGCCGAGCGCCAGGACACGGTGCTGCTGGCCGTCTTCGCGTCGCGCGCGCGCTGCGGGCTCGCGTGGCTCGCGCTCGCCGAAGGCCGGCTGGGCCTGGGCGAATGCGTGGAAGCCGAGCTGCCGTCGTGGCTCGCGCGGCTGGCGCCGGCCGAGATCCTCGTCGCGCCCGAAGGCGCGCCGGCGGCGGTGCGCCGGGGCACGGCCGCGGTCGTCAACCGGCCGGCATGGCAATTCGACGCGCAGCTGGGCGTGCGCAAGCTGTGCGACCTGCTGGAGGTGTCGACGCTCGCCGGCTTCAATGCGCACGAGCTGCCGCGCGCGCACGCCGCCGCCGCGGCGCTGATCAGCTACGCCGAACACGCGTCGGGCGGCACGCGCGGCGCGCTCGCGCACGTGAAGGCGATCGCGGTCGACGACGCGAGCGAGCTGATCGACCTGCCGCCGGCCACGCTGCGCAACCTCGAGCTCACGCAGACGCTGCGCGGCGAGCCGGCGCCGACCCTGCTGTCGCTGCTCGACACGTGCCGCACCGGCTTGGGAAGCCGCCAGGTGCGCGGGTGGCTGACGCGCCCGCTGCGCGCCCGCAAAGTCGCCCGCGAGCGCCACGACGCGATCGCCGAGCTCGCCGCGCACGGGCCGCAGCCGCTGCGCCAGGCGCTGCGCGGCGTCTGCGACGTGCAGCGCATCGCCGCGCGCATCGCGTTGCGCCAGGTGCGGCC
>JBEVLR010000254.1:0-4777 GCA_040509075.1 Burkholderiaceae bacterium
CAGCAGCAGGCGCTGCCGTTCGTCGCCGGCGGCGAACGCCTGCAGCGCGAGCATCGCATCGAGCGAACCCGCCAGCGCCAGGTCGGCGGCGATCCACCAGCGCGCGCGCGGCGGGACACGGCCGCGCGACGGCCTGCGGCGCCAATACAGCGCCAGCCCGAGGTTGAACAGGTTCAGGACGGCCAATGCCGCCGCCACCGGGATCAACAGCCGCGGCGCGGGCACGGCGGCGAACTTCGCGACCGTCAGGCAGGCCAGCGCCAGCGTGGCGGCGGACATGATCCCGAGCTTGTCGAGAACCGACGCGAGCTGGAGCCGGAGGATGCGAAAGGCCTCTTCCCGCGCGTCCGCAGGAACCTCGTGCCGGGCACCTCGGGGGACGCCTGCAAAGCGGATCCGCGGCGCTCGTGCGCCGGGTGGCGATTCCGTTTCCATCTCCGGTGCCCTCCGTTCCAAATCGTCGAGCGCGGGCCCCATCCGCCGGCGGGCCGGAAACCTTCCGGCGCGGCCCGGGCGCGCACGGGCGACGCCGGGTGCCCCGCGGGGGTCGTGCCGACATCGCCGACGGGCCGGGGTGGGCGCGAACACGACGCTGTCGGATAGTGCGCCATTTTCGGAGGGAATGGTGCGGGCGATCATGAAATTGGCACGCGAAACGCTCGATTCTTCCCGCCGCCCGGCCCGACCATCCCCGGCTGGAGCGCTGCAATCGCCGGTTCGGCTCGGGGCCGCCCCGCGCGCGCTCCCTCAGTCTTGCGCCGGCTCCCGCAGCACGTCGAACAAATGGCCCATCCGATGCGCTTTCGCGTCGAGGTAGGCGCTGTTGCGCCCGTTGCGGCCCACCTGCAACGGGACGCGCTCGGCCACGTCGATCCCATGGGCGGCCAGCCCGTCGATCTTTTGCGGGTTGTTCGTCATCAGGCGCACCGAGGCGATGCCCAATTCGGTGAGCATGGCCGCGGCGATGCCGTAGTCGCGCGCGTCGGCGGGCAGGCCCAGCAACCGGTTCGCGTCAAGCGTGTCGGCGCCTTTTTCCTGCAATGCGTAGGCGCGGATCTTGTTGAGCAGGCCGATCCCCCGGCCTTCCTGGCGCAGATACAGCAGCGCTCCCCGGCCTTCCCCCGCGATCGCCTGCAAAGCGCTGCGCAATTGCGGGCCGCAATCGCAGTGGCAACTGCCGAACGCGTCGCCGGTCAGGCATTCCGAGTGGATGCGCACCAACAGCGGTGCGGCGGCGCCGGCCCGATCGCCGTGGCTCAATGCGGCGTGTTCGAGGCCCGTCGCCCTGTCTTTGAAGCCGTGCAATTGGAAGTCGCCGTACGCGGTCGTCAGGCGGCAGGCGGCTCGTTCCAGGTCGTATCCCATGCGTTTCTCTTTGAAGCGGCGCCGGTCGAATGCGACGGCGCATGAGGAAAGGATATGGCATTTGGCGCGACAAGGTCGGCGGCCGGGTTGCTGCCTTCGCCATCGCACGAGGTGGAGGATGACGCGGATTGCGGCGGGCCGTGGGCCGCGGAACCGGTCGTGCCGCGGGCGATGCGCATTGCGTCACGGACCGAGGCCTCAATGAACGAGTCGATTCGTACGAAGACCATGCACCAAGGAAGGTCCGCGTCGTTTCGAAAAACGTCCGCGGTGCGCAAAGGCGCGATTGTTCGATCAACTTTTCACGGAAACTGCGGAGGGTCGGGGCCATCGTGGTGCATCCATTCCCGGTCCGGCGCAAGCTGCGGGCGAGGCCCCAAGCGCCTGCGGCATGCGCGGCGCGAATGACCGCTTTTTGGTGACCCCATCGCCGGCAATCTACCCATGGCATCCATCGAAACAGACCGCTACGTGCGCACCGAGTTGGGCAGGAACGAGATCCATGCGCGCAGCGTGGCGCTGTCGCGATCGTCGCGCAACCTGCTGTTGATGATCGACGACTCCCGCAGCGGATCGCAATGGGTGGCCTGCGTGCGGGGCAGCACGCCCGACGATCTGCGGCAGCTGTTCGCCGCCGGCCTGATCGCGCCGGTCGCGGCGCGCGCGGCGGCGCCGGCCGTCGTGCCCGTCGTGCCCGTCGCGGGCGTCGCGGAGGCTGAGCCCGTGACGCTGGAAGCGGCGGTGGAGCGCTGGTCGTACGAGGCGCTGTACGGCCTGCTCACTTCGGAAGTGCGGGAGCGCTTCGGCCTGATCCGTGGCTATCGATTGATCCTGCAGATCGAGTCCTGCGCGAACGTGCAGGTGCTGCGGCAGGTCGCGATCAAGGTCGTGGAGAGCGTGCGCAGGACGCTCGGGGACGAATCGGCGGCCCGCCTCCGGGAGATGCTCGGCGCGACCGCCTGAGCGCCGCCGCCGGGCGGGGCCGTCATCTCGCGGGGCGCGCCATCGCCTCGATGGCGCCCAGGCCGAGGCCGGACACCATCGCCTTCAGGGTGGCGATGTCGACTTCGTCGCCCTCGGCGGCCACGATGACGTTGTTGCGCAGGATCACGGTGTACTCGCTGTGGCTGCCGTCCTTGCGGTAGTCCTCGTGGATCGTGCGGCCGTCCTGCCTGTAGGCCTTGTCGACCGATTGCGGCGTCTCCCGGTCGACCATCACGTCGGCCCAGGCCGCCATGGCGGCCGATCCGGCGGCGCCGCCGAAATCGGTGATCGTCAATCCCACGTGCTTGCCGGCGCCGGCGTAGCCGGCCTTGGCGAACGAGCTGGCGATGCCCGGCGCGCGCGCGCCCGACGCTTCGAGGGATTCCCGTTTCAGGCTGCCGAGCGTGTCGGGCATCTTCGTCTTCAGCCGCTCGGCGTCGATCGGGGCTTGCGTGACGCCGCCTTCTCCTCCTCCCGAGATCGCGTTCGCCATCGCGCTGAACGAATCGGCGGACGAGGCCGCGGCGGCGCCGGTCGCCTGGATCGCATCGATTCCGCGGCGCAGCGCGTCCGCGCGGGCCGCCGCGGCGGCGACGTCGGCGGAACGCGGCTGCGGCCCGCCGGCCACCGGGCCCAGCCCGCGGCCGGGCAGCAGGGGGGTCGCGAGGGCGCCCAGCACGATCATCGCGACGACGCCGCAGATCACCACCACCGCCGTGTACGCGGCGGCCCTGTCGGGCGGGCACTTCATCAGCACCGGCAGGCCGACGTAGATCAGGTAGATCGAGTACAGCGCCGCCAGCAGTCCGAGCGTCGACAGCGCGGGCACCAGGTTGAAGATGCCGCCGACGAAGCAGGCGGTGCTGCCGTAGGCGACCAGCTTCAGCGCGTTGAGCGGATTCTTGCCGCCGCCGAACGTCGGCGCGAGCGCATCGACGATCAGCGCCATCACGAACACGCCGACCAGCGGCATCGCGAAGCCGAACACCATGTTCACCAGGCCCGCCGCGAGCGGCACGCGCAGGCCCGCGCCGATCGGTCCGATGCCGACGACCGACGAGCCGACGAAGCCGGCCACGGCCGCGATCGCGGCGAGGAGGACCAGGTAGTCGCGATAGATCGACGCCGCCGTGGCCGGTTCGCCGTCGATGACCGGCCAGGTCTCCCCGGGCCGCAGCAAGATGGCCTGGACTCGTTGGACGAGGTTCATGTCGTTTCCCTCCTGGCTCGGGTCGCCCGTCGGCGCGCGTCGCGCCCGCGCGCGGGGCCGGCGCGGCGGTGCCTCATTGTCGAGCAATGCGCGGCGCGGCGCCATCCCCCGGCGCCCGCGGGCCGGGGCGCGGCGTCAGGGGTCCATCAGCTGGCGCGCGAAGTAGGTGTATTCGATCGCGCTGGTGCGCGCCCGCTCGGCGAGGTTCGCTCCGGCGCCATGGCCGCCTTCGATGACTTCGTAGTAATAGTAGGGAATGCCGTATTCCGACAGGCGCGCGGCGAATTTGCGCGCGTGCTGGGGCCCGACGCGGTCGTCCTTGGTGGTCGTCCAGACGAGCGCCTGCGGATACGCCGTGCCGCGCCGAAGATGGCCGTAGGGCGAAATCTTCGTGAGGAACGCGCGTTCCTCGGGCACCGACACCGATCCGTATTCGCCCACCCACGAAGCGCCCGCCGCGATCTGCTCGTAGCGCAGCATGTCCAGCAGCGGCACCTGGATGTCGACGGCGTTCCACAGCTCGGGGTGCTGCGTCATCTCCACGCCCATCAGCAGGCCGCCGTTGGAGCCGCCCATGATGCCCAGGCGGCGCGGGCCGGTCACGCGGCGCGCGAACAGGTCGCGCGCCACCGCCGCGAAATCGTCGTACACGATCTGCCGTTTCGTCTTCAGGCCGGCTTCGTGCCAGGCCGGCCCGAACTCGCCGCCGCCGCGGATGTTGGCGAGCGCGTAGACGCCTCCCCGCTCCAGCCACAGCTTGCCCAAGGTGCCGCCGTAGGTCGGGGCGAGCGACCGCCCGAAGCCGCCGTAGGCGTAGAGGATGGTCGGGTGGCTCCCGTCGAGCGGCATGCCTTTCGGGTGCACGAGGAAGTACGGGATCTTCACGCCGTCGGTCGAGGCGGCTTCGAACTGTTCCACGTCGTCGCGCGACGCGTCGAACAAGGCCGGCAGCGACCGGATCCGGGCGACCGGCCCGCGCGCGGACCCCGCGCGCCACAGGCTGGACGGCTGCAGGAATCCGGTGACCGACAGGTAGGCGGCCGCGCGGCGCGGGTCGGCGTCCGCGATGGCGACGGCCGAGTTGTCCGGCAGCTCGAGCGGCGAGGAGGTCCAGGCGCCGTCCCGCCCGCGCGCGAACGACCAGGCGCGGCCGCGCACGTTGTCGAGCAGCGTCACGATCACGCCGTCCTTGGTGGCCGCCACGTCCTGGATCGCCTG